>JBILBB010000004.1:0-21247 GCA_044353955.1 Candidatus Planktophila sp.
CTGTTATCTCTCATCCGGACTTTAACCGTCGGTCTCAGAGTTTCACTGAGTCAACCGCCCACTGGATGTGTGCGGGTCGCGGACTATAACCGCCGGTTCGAAATTACATCGACCCCGATAACAACTGATGCACAGTCTACGCCATCGATAAGAGTGTTCGCCAATGCGAAAACCCTCGGCCAGATCGGCGACCGAGGGTTTCACATGAGCCCTAATTACATAGAGAAGGCTTCTAGGTGGTTATTTGAAGCTGCGAGCAAGAGCTCAAGTGCTACCTTTACATCTGCAGGCATTGCCTTTGTAAGAAGCTTCTCAATAGATGCAATGTCAATAACTTCAATCTTTACGCCGACTCCAAAGGCTTCAAGTACTCCAGCATTACCCTCTTTAGTCAGAGTGTTATAGAGACCTTGGATTTCTTTATCTAGCCCTTTAGCAGCACATGCAAAAAACCCGCCGAAGTTAATCGACGGGTTTTTTGAACGGGGTTGGACAAAACCAACTGGCTAAACAGTAGCTGCAATTACCTTGCTATTCAATGCGCCAGATCGGGCGCATAAACTCCATAGAGCCATTTGCGACATCGCCACCGGTCTCCATGAGTGGAGTAATAATTTTGGACCACTCAGTATTGATTTCGCTCTTTGAAAGATACTCATTCATCTTCTCAACGCTCTCAACTTCGAAATATCCAACAACCATTCGGTTATTTGGGCCTCCGATATAACCGGTGTAATTATGCATTCCAGCTGCTTGGCATTCTGCAATGATTGAAGGCCATAGATTCTCTGGGCTGTGCGCTTTTTCGTATGCCTCTTGGCAACCTTCTTTAATCCATTGTAAAAATACAACCCGTTCCATTTATATCTCCATTTCCGTACTTGTTTTTCCTATACTTCTTTCCATTGGTCATCAATGACGACCAATTGGGAAGCTATTTCTTGGTTTAGTTCCACTCCAAGTCCTGGTTTCTGCGAACTTAAGAGATATCCATCTTTTGCCTCTGGATATCCTGTAAAAAGACTCCAGAAGAGTTCATTACCAGTATCTGGCAATACATTTGGGAAATACTCAACAACGGGACAGACGGATGGACTCTGAGAGAAAATGATTGCAGTGTTATGTGCTTCATTTGAATGCGGAAATACGGGAAGCCCAGCTGTCTCTGCAAGTGCACAAATCTTTCGCGCTTCAGTTAATCCACCCGCCCGATTAAAGTCTGGTTGCAAGATATCTGATGCAGATTTCTTAATTAATTCGTCAAAATCCCATTTCGTGTAACTATGTTCTCCATGACTCCACCGTTGTCCAGGGGTGGCCTTACGTAATTCGGCATAGCGATCTACAAGTTGAGGCATGAGCGCCTCTTCAATCCACGATAAGTTAAATTCACGAAGGCGTTTTTGCATCTCTATCGCATAGCCATAATCCCAGCCCATGTATGCATCAGCTGCAAGTTCAACGTCAGGACCGACTGCATCTCGAACTGCACGCACCAGCTCAACATTGCGTCGCATCCCCTCATACCCGGCACGAGGCCCAAATCCAAAACGTTGCTTTAGTCGAGTAAATCCCTGAGCAACGTAGCCTCGCGCTTCATCAGCAAGTTGATCTAAATCTTCCATTGCATAGAGTCGACTTACATAACACGGTACTTTGGTTTGAACATTGCCGCCTAGAAGTTCCGTAACAGGAACACCAAGCTCTTTTGCATGCGCATCCCACATTGCAATATCTAGCGCCGAGAGAGCAGAAACCGCGGGACCGCTTCTGCCAAATCGAATCAAAGTTCGATAGATGCGTTGCCAATTCCCCTCGTGGTTCTCAATATCTTGGCCCTTGAGTAAATCGATCACATACATATCAATAATGCTCTTTGCTGCGCCATTAAATGCACCAGCAGTTGCAGTTCCGGTTACGCCTTTTTCGGTCTCAATTTCTACAACTGTGCAGAAGCCTGGACCGAACCAGCCACCTTCTTTTGTATGAAAGTCTTCAAAATCTGAGGTGTTGGTGATCATATTGCGGCGAAGCGTCGAGGGCGCCTGCGAAAAACCAATTACTCTCGTTCTGATTCTCGTGATTTTACTCATTTGATTTCCCCGATCTTTTCATTGGTTGTTAACTTTTACAATGCTGTTTGTCGCAGCAGACTCATATGCCGCTTCTAAAAATTCGACTGCCCAAGCAGCTTGTAGTCCTGGAGCTAAATTTGTTTTTGCTTTTCCGGTAATCAAATCAACTAAGTGACGTGACGGTTCAAGGGCTGGATAGGTATCCCCGACATCGTCACCAGCAATCTCATATTGATGCCCATTATCGTTTCGAACTAGTAAGCGACCATCTCGCATGTCATGCAAGATATAGCCCTTCGATCCGTAATATCTGAATTCCTGCTGATGCTTATCACCATCGCGCAGATTTCCTGTCGAACCCATATTTCCAATTGTGTTCGCTTCGCAGGTAAATGCCATGGCATCGATGAGATCAACTTTCAAATCTCGGTTCTCCATAAAAGCTGCAACCTGGGTGGCTCGTTGGTTAATCGCATAGAGAATCATCCCAATCGCATGCGAAACTTGAGTTTGACCTTGGCCTCCTCCTGCAAGTTTTGGATCCGAGAAAGTCAGTGGGTCTGGTCCAGTAATTGCCCATTTAAATATTCCTTTGTACAACTCAGGAACGCCACGGTAATAAGCCTCAGCCATGCTCGCAAACAATCCATTTACAAGAAGAGTCTCTCCAATTTCCTCATTGTCTAGCGCACGCTTGAGGGCCTTCGCAGCATTTGTATGTTGAAAGGTATAGCCAACCGTGAGGTGAATTGAATTCTTCTTTGCTAAATCAACTAACTCATGTGCGTCGGCTGCGAGAACCGTAAATGGCTTTTCAACCATCACATGAACGCCATTTTCAATTAATTCTTTTGCCACTGGATGATGCAGGGCAGATGGGGTTGCAACAATTGCTCCATCAATCTTCATCTCAGCGAGAACTTCCGTAACTGTTGAAAAACCTGCTGGGATTTCAAACATTTCTTCAGCTTTCTTGCGTTTTGCCTCATTTGGGTCAACTAGCGCGACTACTTCACAGTCTGCGTACTTCTTGAGTGACGGGATATGAAATTCAGTTGACCACCATCCTGTTCCAACAACTGCGATTCTTGGTCTCTCAGACATTAGAGTCTCACTCCTTCCAGCTCCTTGAGCCCGATTTCGGCAAGTAAGAGATTTAGATATGCGATCCGCTCTGTAGTAATTGGAACATGTGGTTCGCGGCAAGTTGACGTTGTGAATATCTTCATTTGTTTCAGGAACAGCTTTTGAATTTCAATGAATGTATCAAGGCTTGTTAATTGGAAGATGAGAAGAGGCAAAATCATCTCGTGCAAAGTTCTTGCATTCCTAATCTCTCCGGTTCGAAACAATTCATTTATTTGTACAAATATTCCCGGAAGACTGCACCCTGGCATGAATCCATCGATTCCAGAAGTCAACTCTTCCATGAGATGAATTGCACCGTATCCAGAAATAATCTGGAAGCCCAAGGGCTTGAGCAGCTTTGCCTTATCACCGATAGGTGGGGATTCAAGTTTGATGTGATTTACATTCGGTTGCTCATTGATGATTCGCGAAAGCAGCGAAATCGGAAGCGGGACACCTGTCCATGCTGGAGCATCTTGAATGATCACCGGAATACTCACTGCTGAACCCACTGCCTTAAAATAAGAAAACACATTCGCTTCATCGGGTTTTACGAATGTAGGTGGATAGAGCATTAATGCACTTGCACCTAGTTTTTCCGCCTCGACACTTCTCGCGACTGCGGCTTGAGTGCCACTGTGCTCAGTTCCTACTATTACAGGAACTCTTGAGTTCACGGAGACAATTACTTTTTTGAGGATTGCAATTCGTTCGCTGTCGCTAAGTTTATAGAGTTCACTTGCGAGTCCAAAAATTACAACACCATCGGCTTTGCTGGTAATGCAATACTCAACAAGCTGTGGAATCGAATCTAGATCGATACTTCCATCCCTCAAAAATGGAACAGCTAGAACAGGCAGGACTCCATTAATGTCACGCATCTTGAGTAATCACCACCCTGTTGTACTCAAAGCCACCTAGCAGTAACTTGGCAAACATCGCTGGGGCATCCCGCATTGGAACAACATCAGAGATAAATGGGGCCACTAATTGCGAATTGGATCCTAACCATGTCGCCGTATCTGAGAATTCCTTGTAGGTGTAGCAGTAGCTACCTAAAATGCTGCGCTCATCTGCACTCACCGCGTAGCTAGGAATCGAAAGATCGGGGCTGTCCATACCCACTAGCACTATCCGAGCCGCGACATTTGAATATGTAAATGCGTCTCTAAAGCTATATATGTTTCCAACAGCATCGAATACCACGGTTGGTTTTTCATTGCCTTTATAGTGAATTTCTAACTCTGCCGGTGAAACGCTCGTGAATCCAAACTTCGAAGTGTAAACCCGCTTAGATTCTGATGGTTCACTTATCAAAACGTCGCTCACTCCAGTTCGAGTGCATGCTAATCCGATTGCCTGGCCAATTGCGCCCCCACCAATAATCAAAACTCTATCTTTTTCTGTTAACTCTGCTCGAATCACCGCGTGATAGCCGACAGATAGAGGCTCGACCGCCGTAGCAAGTGTCGGTGAGATCTCATCACTGATCAAAGCTAAGTTAAAAACGGGTGCAATAACGTACTGAGCAAATGCTCCGTCAACACCTTGTGTGACACCTAGTACTTTTCGTGAAGGACAGACATATTCCATGCCCGCTAAGCAGAATTCGCATTGAAGACAAGCAATAAGTGGATTGATTACCACCTTTTTCCCGACCAAATCTGAGTGAGCCTCATCAGAAACTTTTTCAACAATTCCGCAAGTTTCGTGTCCCATCACTTGATCAGGAAATCTTCGTCCCGTTGAACCATTTGCGCCGTGGATATCTGAACCACAAATTGCCGTAGCAAGAATCTTGATGATTGCATTTGTTCCAGTCAACTCTGCGAGAGCACGCTCCTTTACTTCAAATTCATTGAAACGTGTGAGTACTAAACTTTGGGGACTCATGGTTTTACTTTGCAGAATCCTTGTAGAAGTTAACAACATTCATAACTGCCTCTTTCCGCAATTCAGGTAGAGCTTGAATTGAACACCAGGATGAGTGAGGTGTTAATAGAGCATTAGGTGAGGAACGTAAAATGTCATCCATTGGGAGTGGTTCTACTTCATAAACATCTAAACCGGCTCCTGCTAAGACTCCGCTCTTGAGTGCCTTATCAACTGCAGACGGATCTATTAATCCTCCTCTACTTGTATTAATCAAAATTGGCTTCTTAGTTGTAGATGCCAAGAAAGAATCATTAATCAAATACTTGTTCTCTGAAGTTAACGGGCAGTGGAGAGAAATTAGATCTGATTCTTCAGCAATCTTTGTCAGCTCAACACTTTCGAACCCATGACCTTTTGCATAAGGATCAAATGCAATAACTCTCGCACCGAAAGCAGAGAAATACTTGCCAACTAATGAACCTATTCGCCCTGTACCTACTAAACCGATTGTTGATTCTGAAACTTTCTTTATTGAACTCGCATGTGAAGCTGCCGCCCACTTGCCCGAACGCATCTCTGCGTCAAGTTGTGGCAGCTTGCGCCAGAGCGCCAAACCAAGTGAAATAGCATGTGTAGCAACTTCTTCAGTGCAATAGTGAGGCACATTCTTTACCGGTATCCCTGCCTTTGCTGCGGCATTCAGATCAATCATGTCCATGCCTATACCAATGCGCGAAATAATCTTGACATTGCCCATACGTGAAAAAGCCTTGGCCTTAACTGGGGCCCACTGGACTATCACTGCGTCGGGGTTAAAATCAGATAACGATTTGATAACGTCATCTTCATTTTTACATTGCGCAATGAGTACTTCAGCATTCAAATGCTTCTTCAATAAATCATTTTCGAGCGTTCCGTCGCCCAAATCGATATCAGTAATCAAGACTTTCATAACAGAACTCCTCGGACAAGTGGGTAAATTGCGCAAAATAAATCTAGCACTTTTCTCCTAAAAGAAAAGATTTATCCTCTACATCCTTGACAACTGTCTTACAAGTGAGTTTTCTTGTGTCTTAAGGCCATAGGAATATGGGTCAATCAAAGATGATTGGGAGTACTTGTCATTAACGTTTTGGAATGTAAGTCTTTATCGAAATGGTACGGCGAAGCCGCTGTTCTGAAGAACGTTGACTTTAATCTTGCTCAAAATGAAATACATGCAATTGTTGGCGAAAATGGTGCCGGCAAAAGCACACTCGTAAAGATTATTTCTGGATTAGTACCCGTAGATGTCGGAACTATCAAATTTGAAGATAGCGACCGCACATTCGCACATATTCGTGAAATCCAAAACTCAGGCGTCGCACTCATTCACCAAGAACCTAGACTCTTCCCTGATCTATCTGTTTTGGAAAATGTATGTGTTGACTACCAAGTCCGCGATGGCAAGAGCAAACGATTTAATTGGAAAAAAGCCGAAGAAGAGACCAAGGAGTTACTTGCTCAGCTCGGATGTTCATTTAGCGTGCACTCACCTGTGAAAGCACTCTCTGTCGCAGATCAGCAGATGGTTGACATGGTTTCAGCCCTCCGAAAGAAGTTAAAGCTGTTAATTGTTGACGAACCAACTGCCTCACTCACGCCTTCAGAGGTTGCACGATTGTTTGCAACCATTCGCAAGTTAAACGCCAGCGGCGTCTCAATCATCTTTATCGGCCATCGCCTAGAAGAGGTTCTGGAGATTTCTACTAGAATTACTGTATTGAAAGATGGTGAAGTTGTTGCGGTTAAAGAGACATCGGAAACCACCGAAGACGAGTTAATTAGACTTATGGTGGGTCGTAATATTGCCGCCTCAAAGACAGATTCCAGATCTTCGAGCAGCGAGGTTTCCCTTAAGGTCTCACATTTAGAGAGTCCAGGATTCGTAGCTGATGTCTCATTTGAAGTTAAGAAGGGTGAGATTCTTGGAATTGGTGGCCTCGTCGGAGCAGGTCGAAGTGAGCTACTAGAAACTATTTTTGGGTTGCGCAAGAGAAGTGGCGGCGAAGTTGCCTCAACTAGCCATGGAAGCATTAAGACTGTTAAGCAGGCTATTTCCGCAAGAGTTGCCTTGGTGCCCGAAGACCGCGCCCACAACGGCTTATTCTTAAATCGTTCTATCGGCGAGAATTTAGTGATCACGAATTTGAATCTCACATCCAAAGGCGGAAAGCGCAATTTTGGAAAAGAGCAACAGATTGCCAACGAGCTAATCGAGAGATTCCGAGTAAAACTTTCGAGCGCATCGCAGCTTGTCCGCGAGCTCAGCGGTGGAAATCAGCAGAAAGTCAGTTTGGCTAAGTGGCTCAAGCAAGAAGTTGAAATTCTCTTGATTGATGAGCCATCTCGCGGTGTAGACGTAGGCTCAAAGTCTGAAATTCACCAATTCATAAATGACTCAGCAAAGGATGGCATGTCCGTCGTAATGGTCAGCAGTGATATGCGCGAGCTCATCGAACTTTCGCATCGAATAATTGTGATGAGAAACGGTCGGATTGCGGGGGAACTTTCAGGGTCGGAAATCTCTGAAGAAGCAGTTCTGCGATTAGCTTCCGGGCTTGCAACTGCAGGAAAGGGGAATTAATCATGGCTGTTACATTGAATTCAAAAATCTCTTATATTTTTAAGAAGCGGGAATTTGGAATTTTCGTCTTTATATTAATTCTCCTTGCGGTCTTTGGTTCAATCGAACCACGTTTCTTCCGCTCTGATAATTTAAGTGCAATTTTATCTTCCGTCGGAATCTTGATGGTTGTTGGCGCCGGGCAAACTCTCGTAATTGTTACGAGAAATATTGACTTGAGCGTTGGAAGTACTTTAGGTATGTCGGCGATGGTTATGGGAATGGTCGCGAGAGAGAATCCTGATTTCCCAATTGTTGGACTGATTCTTATTGCAATGCTAGTTGGCGGAATCTGCGGATTAATCAATGGATATCTTGTGAGCTATGGAATGATTCCTTCGATTATCGCAACTCTTGGAACTCTTGCAATTTTCCGAGGTGCAATATTCCTAGTTTCAGATAACGTGCAAATTGATCCAGAAGATGTTCCAAAGGACATTATTTCACTAGCCACTACCTCACCGATTGGTATTCCTTGGCTTTTGATTTTCGCACTCCTAGCAATAGTCCTGGTTTGGTATATCTCATCTCAGACTCTTCTTGGAAAGCGAATTTACGCAGTAGGAAGCAATCCAGAAGGTGCTGTCTCTCGAGGACTCTCATTTAACAAGATAACAATCCTGGTTTTTGTATTTGTTGGAGTCCTGGCTGGACTTGGCGGTGTTCTCTACACCGCCCGCTACGCAACTATCAATCCGGCAGACGTTGCTCGCGGACTTGAGTTCGATGTCATCTCTGCTGTAGTAATTGGTGGAACAAATATATTTGGTGGTTCTGGAACTGCACTCGGAACTGCACTCGGCTGTGTATTGATCGGAATCTTGTCCAACGGATTAACTGTTGTAGGGGTATCGCCATTCTGGAAAGCATGTGCAACTGGTTTCCTAATCCTCGCCGCGGTTGCAATTGATAACTTGGTCCGAAGACGACAGGAAGAGAATTTCTTACTAGCCATTAGAAATCAGAGGGTGACTAAGTGATGTCAAAGTTAGCTAAATCCCCGACTCGATTTAAGGTCCCTGGTTATTTAATTGGTCCAATTTTGATTTTTGTTGCTGCCATGATTTATGGCTCACTCGGATCAGAGTATTTCCTACAACCTTCATCAATCATCTTTAACACTGGTCGATATATAGAGATAGGACTTCTCGCTCTTGCTCTCACATTTGTGATTATCAATGGCGATATTGACCTCTCCGTAGCTTCAACTCTTGCAGCAAGTGCTGGCGTCCTCGCCAAATTGTTTTCCAACGGTGTGCCAATCTTCTGGTGCTGTGTTGCCTCAATATTCACTGGATTTGTACTTGGTTTGATTAATGGACTCATTGTTATCAAGTTTGGTCTACCGAGCTTGGTCGTCACACTCGCTACTCTGGCGCTTTATCGCGGCCTTACCCAAGTAATGCTTGGCGACGGCGTCGTTGCAAATTATCCAGAGAGTTTTGTGGGCTTTGATCAGAGATTGCTTATTGGTGGAGATCCTGGGCTGCCTGCGCCACTGGCACTCTTCATTGTTGCTTCGATTATTTTCTACTATGTTCTGCATCGCAGCAACTACGGAATTAAGAACATAATGTCAGGTAGCAATCCTTCTTCTAGCAACTTCTCTGGAATTAGCGTTGACAACGTCCGACTTCTCGCATTTGCATTGAGCGGGACTGTTGCCGGAATTTGCGCAGTAATGATTACATCTCGTTTGGGTTCAACTATCTCAAACGTGGGTCTGGGCCTTGAACTACTTGCAATCACTGCGGTAGTTCTTGGCGGAACAGATATTTTTGGAGGACGTGGAGCTATATCAGGCACCGTGGTTGCTCTATTTGCAATCATGGCGGTTCGTGAAGCTCTGGTTATCCAAGACGTAAATGGTCAAATTCAAGATGCCGCAATTGGATTATTGCTAATCCTTACCGTTCTGGTGCCGCGAATTCGTTCATATTATGTTGATAAGCGAAATAGAAAGAAGAGATTTAATGAGGCACAAGCCAAGGCCTAGCGGTCTTAGCGATGTGAATCATTAATCAATAGAGATGAAGTACATCTCTATTGGAACACGGAATGAGGCTATAGGAATGAATAAAAAGCATAAAGCGCTAGTTCCAGTCTTGGGTATGTCACTCATCCTGACTGGAGTAAGCGCTTCAATCATGGCACCAGCATCATCAGCAGCTACTAAGTACAAGGTCACTTATATTCCTAAGAATCTAGGTAACCCTTACTTCGACGCAATCGTTGGCGGATTCAAAAAGGCCGGCAAGGGATTGAACATGACCGTAAAGGTTGTGGCACCTGCACAAGCTGGCGCTACAGATCAGATCCCATTTATTGAAGCTGCAATTCAGCAAAAAGTTGATGCAATTGCAATTTCTCCAAATGATGCAAATGCTCTATGTCCAACACTGAAGCGTGCAATGAAGGCAAAGATTGTTGTACTCACCGTCAATGGTGACACCAACGCTGCATGCCGTCATGCATCAATCACACCTGTTGACTTCAGCGTTCTAGGAAAGTACCTAGTTGACCAAACTGCCAGCGTTATTGATGGCAAGGGTGACTGGGCGTTCCTATCTGCAACATCAACAGCTCCAGATCAGAATGCTTGGTTAGCAGGAGCTAAGACTTACATCGACGGTGGCGGACAACCTGGCCTAAAGCTAGTTGATACCGTTTACGGCGACGATGCACCAGAGAAGAGTGCTACTGAAGCACAAGCTCTTCTTGCGAAGTACCCAAACCTCAAGGCAATCAACGCACCAACAACTGTTGGTATCGCTGCTGCTGCACAGGTACTTTCAACTTCACCTCTAAAGGGTAAGGTTCAAGTAACTGGTCTAGGTACTCCAAACCAGATGCGTCAGTACATCAAGGATGGCACAGTTAAGTCATTCTCACTTTGGGATCCAGGTCTACAAGGTCAAATTGCAGCAAACCTAATTGTCAGCATCAAGGCTAAGGGCATGAAGCCAAAGGCTGGAGTTTCATTCTCAATTAAGGGTGTTGGTCCAGGAAAATGGACGATGGGCAAAGATGCAGGAATTATTGCGGGACCACCGCAGGAATTCACTTCAGCGAACATCGATAAGTTCAATTTCTAAAAAGTAAAGCGAGAAGCGCACAGTGTCACTCAGAAAACTCAGCGATCAAATCGTTGAAGATATTCTTTACCAGCTTGGCTCAGGCCAACTTGGCGAAGGGTCTACCGTTTCCTCTGAGATGACACTGTGCGCTACTTACAATGTGACTCGCGGCGTAGTTCGCGAGGCTCTGAGAAGCTTGGATGCAAAAGGATTCATCAAAGTTAGCCAGGGCATGGGTACAACTATTGCCCCGATGCACGAATGGAACGTTTTAGATCCGATTTGGGTTGCGCTTAATTCAGATAGCTCATACTTCAATTACCTACAAACAACTCGTGAAATGTTTGAACCGGAGATTGCCGCTCTTGCAGCTAGGCATGCAACTCCTGAGAATCTAGAGGAGCTTCAAGATATCCTCGATGAACAGAAGCTCTGTATCGGTGATGAGGCCGACATTGCACATATTGATATTGCTTGGCACGCCGCACTTTCACGTGCAACACAAAATCCAATTTTAAATCAATTGCATAATTCGATTGCCAATCTAGGAATTAAGGTTCGAATCGAAAACGCCAAATGCCCGAATTCAGTCGACAATGCAATCTATTGGCATGATGAAATTATGCGCGCAGTGGTCAGTGGCGACTCGGATTTGGCAAAGGCAGCAATGCGGATGCATATGAGTCAGGTTCGCGCTGATCTTGAGATTGCACTACAAACAACATAAGTAACTCAAGTAGAGACCAGGGGTATAAAAATGGAATACAAGTTAACGCTTCTATCAATGGGAAGCAGTGAAGTTCCCGGTCCAGAGCTCTTCTGGATGGGGCAATGGGACAATTGGTTCCGTCTGCAATTCCAGGTTGGGCTTATTCAGGGCAATGGGATTACCGCACTGGTAAACACTGGTCCAGCGAAAGATTTGGGTCCCATGAATGAGGGTTGGGTCGCTTTTCTTGGAGAGAGAGTTAAGTTTGCTCGTCAAGAAGGCGAATACATTCTTGATCAACTAGCAAAACATAACGTCAAGCCTGAAGACATCACACATATTTTCTTGACTCCCCTGCAGCTCTATTCAGTGAGCAATGTTCTTGAATTTCCAAATGCCAAGATTCATATCTCAAAGCGCGGCTGGATTCACTTCCACACTACTCACAAACATCCGCATGATGGTCGCGATACAAGCCTTCCGCCACACATCTTGGCCGAACTTGTCGGCAAATCATGGGATCGCGTTGTACTCCTTGAAGATGAAGAGACGATTGCACCAGGACTTCGCACATGGTGGTCTGGTGGACACCATCGCGCCTCAATCGCGGTAGAGGTTGACACGAAGGCTGGAACTGCGGTTCTGAGTGACACATTCTTTGTTATGGAAAATGTTGTAAACAACCATCCAATCGGTATTACCGAAAACATGTATGAGTGCATGGACGCACATGCCCGCGCTCTCAAATCCCCAATCGTCATCCCTCTCTACGATCCAAAGAACTTCGATCGCTTTAAGAATGGTGTCGTTGCATGAGAGAGAAATCTTTTGCCACTAAGGGAGATGCCGTAATTGTCACCGGCGCTGCCGGGGGAATTGGTGCAGCAACAGTTGAAAATCTAGTTAAGCAAGGAATTTTTGTCTTCGCTGTTGATAAGAATTCGCAGGCTCTATCCAAGATTCTGGCCACGATTGATCCTGAAGGCGCTCTTACTCAAGCGATTGCCGCTGATGTCACTAGCGAAAAAGATTGCCAATCTGTGTGCGATGCTGCAAAGAGTAAGGGAATTCGAGTTAAAGGCCTAGTCAATAACGCAGCAGTCGGAGCCTTTAAAATGAGTGTTGAAAGTACTAGCTTCGAAGATTGGCAAAGAATTATCTCAATCAACTTAACTAGCCTCTATTTAATGGCCAAATATGCTCTCCCGCTCATTCGAAGTGCTGGTGGTGGCGCAGTGGTTAATATTTCATCAATACATGCCTACGCCACATCTACAGGTGTTGCGCCATATGCTGCTGCAAAAGGTGGAGTTTTAGCTCTTACAAAAACTATGGCACTTGATCTTGCGCCAGATAATATTCGCGTTGTGTGCATTATTCCTGGTGCTACCGATACACCTATGTTGCGTCAGCACGCAGAACGTGAAGGTAAGACTTTAGCTGAACTGGGATTTCCTGCGAGTGAGAATGCAATTGGTCGCATTGCTCAGCCAGAGGAAGTTGCAGATGTCATTGCCTTCGCACTTTCACGCGGTGCAAGTTTTATCACTGGTTCATCGCTAATTCCTGATGGAGGAATTCTTGCCAAGTTCTAAAGCTGTGGTGACTGCTTCTGCAAATAAAAGCGCTCTTGCACATGTCTCTGTTGCTGAGTTAGGTCAAAATCAAGTTGCAATCAAGACAATCTGTTCTGGAGTGAGCACCGGAACTGATAAATGGGTCATCTCGGGGCGTTTTGAATGGGGAAATTTTGCATTCCCATTAGTGCCTGGATACCAACGTGCTGGAGTTGTGGAAGCTATTGGTTCGAAGGTAACAAATGTAAAAGTTGGACAAGAGGTATTTGCCACAGCAAGTATTAATTATCTCGACGCAACGGCTGGCTGGGGTGCCCATACAAGTTATGGAATCTGCGAAGATTTTGAAGTCTTTGACGCCACTGGAATCCCTCCAGCACGTGCGGCATTTGGTGTAGTCGCTCAAGTTGGGTTTAACGCTGCCTCGCGTATCATCGCAAATCCTGGTGATCACGTACTAGTGATTGGCGATGGCGTAATCGGTGCCAGTGGAGCCCTCAGCGCGAAAGCTCGAGGCTTTGTTCCCCTTTTGCTTGGAAGACATGATGCGCGTTTAGAGAAGATCCATTCCCTTGGAGTTAAGACCGCCAATTCAAATACCGTTACGCAGAAAGAGCTTTCTGAGTTTGCACCAATCGCAGTAATCGATACTGTTCAAAGTCCAGAAGCATTTGAGCTTTACTATCGCGCCCTACCGGCAACGTGGGCCGCTGAGTCGTTTGGAAATGCACGCACCGGAATTGGGCAAATCATTTTCAGTGGACATACTCCTGATGGTGCCAACACGTGGGCTGATATGGCACATCTGCAGAAACAAGAATTAACAGTGCACTTTGTCTCAGGCTGGATAGCCAATCGTCTTATTCAAACGTTAGATTTGATGAGAACTGATGCCATGAGCCTAGAGAAGATTGCTACTGCGTATACAGCGGATGAGGCGAGCATTGAAAAACTATTTAGCAATATCGCAGCTGGGAAAAATCCAGATATCGCGGCCTACATTAATTGGGCATAAACTCTTCACTGATAAAACTCTTAGCTATGAGAGATCTTGCTATCTCCAAGCTAGGGACAACGCCGGCAATAAGTGCCTGAACTGCGATATTTCCAAATAGTGTGGCTTCGACGGGACCAGTCTTTACCTTTACGCCACAGGCATCTGCCGTTAACTGATTCAACAGTGAGATTTGAGATCCACCACCAAGAACATGGATAGTAGAAATATTCTTACCTGTAACTTCTTCAATTTCAGAGATAGTTCTCTTATAGGCGGCAGCTAAGCTTCGCAAAATACAGATTGTGAACTCCCCTTTAGTGCGCGGCGGCGTGATTGCATTCTCTTGGCAATATGCACGGATCCGATTGAGCATCTCACCTGGTGACCTAAACCTTGGGTCATTTGGATCGATAAGAGAATCAAATTCAAGATTTTTACTGGCCTCATCAACTAACTGTGGAATCGACCATTCTTCGCCTTCGAGTCTCCAATTTCTGCGACACTCTTCAAGTAACCACAGACCAGTTACATTTTTAAGAATGCGAACTGTGTTGGCGGCGCCAAGTTCATTTGTCAGATTGGCAGCAAGCGCCTGCTTAGATGTAATCGGGATATCACTTTCAATTCCAACAAGAGACCAAGTTCCACTTGAAATATAAGCTTCGGTATCGCGGTCATCAAATGGAATACCCGCTACCGCACTTGCGGTGTCGTGAGAGGCAATCGCAACAACCTTGATTCCATCAAGTGCGCCAAACCCCTTAATGGCTCCAATTTCTGTACCTGGTTCATGTAATTGTGTAAATAAATCACGACGGAGACCCGCTAACTCGATTAACGGATAATCCCAATTTCGAGTTTTGACATCCAGGAGTTGAGTGGTCGATGCATTTGTTACTTCAGTTGAGATTACGCCTGTTAACTCGGCATTGAGTAAATCAGGGATCATGAGGAATTTACTGGCCGCTAAATATGATTCATCCTGCTTTGCCGAATACAACTGATACAAAGTATTAAAGTTAAGGAATTGGATTCCGGTATTTTGGTAAATCCGATCTTGTCCGAGCTTTGAAACCAGCTCATCAAATGCCGGAAGAGTTCTTGGATCTCGGTAAGAACGTACTTGTGAAATTAATTTATTCTCATCATCAAGTAGTCCATAATCTACGGCCCAAGAATCAATTGCGAGCGAAGTTGGCTGGCCCTGAGTGAGACACTTCTCAATACCAACCAAGACTTGCGAGGTGATGAGTTTCCAATCCCACACAACAGCACCGTCGGCATCTTCGACAATCTCGTGCGAAAAGCGATGCACAATTTCCAGAGCTATTTTCTCTGTTGTCACGCGGCCTATCGCCACACGACCACTGGTAGCCCCAAGATCAACGGCGATGAAATTAGCCACGATTACCTTAGGAATGCGGCGGCAACACCACCATCAACTGGAATATGCAATCCAGTAGTCAGCGGCAAATCAGATGAGCTAAGTACAAACACTGCAGCTGCAATATGGTCTGGAAGAACTTCTTTTTTCAAGATTGTTCGTTGAGCGTAATACTCCCCTAGTTTCTCTTCTTCAACCCCATACACCGCAGCACGTTGAGCGCCCCATCCACTTGCGAAGATTCCTGAGCCTTTAACTACGCCATCTGGATTAACTCCATTTACGCGAATTCCGTAAGCGCCAAGTTCTGCAGCGAGAAGTCGAACCTGGTGAGCTTGATCGGCTTTTGTTGAACCATAAGCAAGATTGTTTGGCCCAGCAAAAACTGAATTCTTAGATGAAATATAAATTATGTCCCCACCAATGTGTGCCGCAATCATTGCTTTAGCGCTCTCTCTTGAAACTAAGAATGAGCCACGAGCCATAACATCGTGTTGAATATCCCAATCTTGTGTTGAAGTTTCAATGAGTGGCTTACTGATTGACAATCCTGCATTATTAACAACTAAGTCGATGCTACCGAATGCGAGAACACCTTGATCTACAGCTGCGATTACTTGGGCTTCATCAGTGACATCTACCGAAACAGCAACTGCTTTATCTGGGCCACCAAGTTCCTTCGCCACTGCTTGCGCTGCTGCCAAATCTCGGTCAGCAATGATTACGCATGCACCTTCAGCGCTGAGTCGTAGAGCCGTAGCCTTACCAATTCCAGAGCCTGCACCTGTGACAAATGCGATTCGTCCCTGGAGGGGCTTTGGTTTTGGCATGCGGCGTAGTTTTGCCTCTTCCAGCTCCCAGTATTCAATATTGAATTTTTCTACTTCAGAAATTGGTGAATAAGTCGATAGGGATTCAGCGCCACGCATGACGTTAATAGCATTGACATAGAACTCTCCTGCTACTCGCGCAGTCTGTTTATCTTTACCATAACTAAACATCCCGACTCCGGGAACTAAAATGATTAGTGGGTCCGCACCACGAATTGCTGGTGAATCATTCTTGGCATACTTGTTGTAATAAGCCGTATATCTCTCTCGATATTGCGAATGAAGTTCATGCGCTCTAGATACGGTCTCTTCAATAGAACTTTCTGAATCCAATTCGATTACAAGTGGCGAAATCTTTGTGCGCAAGAAATGATCTGGGCAAGATGTTCCTTTGGATGCTAACTCTGCCAACTTCTCACGGCTCATAAAATCTAGAACTGTCTCTGAGTCATCGAAATGTCCAACCATCCGATTATCTTTTGATGCGATTCCACGAAGAGTCGGAGCCAACTTGGCTGCTTTAGCTAGGCGTTCGGCTTTATCCAGTGGCTTTCGAGCTGCAATAACTTTTCCAAATGGTTCAGAGTTACCGTTATCGACTATGAATTTCTCTGCCTTTAGAATTGCCGCGACAGAACGCTCTTCGCACTCTTTGCTCGTCGCTGCCCAGGTAGTCAATCCGTGCCCACCAAGTACACATCCATGTGCCTTTGGATTCTCTCTCGCAATTTTGGAAATATCTAAACCAAGCTCGAACCCTGGGCGTCGCCAGTCAACCCAAAGAATTTCATCTCCAAAACACTTCTTCGTTAACTCACGACCGTCTTTCGAAGTTGCAAGTGCAATGATTGAATCGGGATGTAGATGATCGACATGATTTTGCTCAACCAAACCATGCATTGCGGTATCAATACTTGGCGCTGCTCCACCTTTACCAAATGCACAAAAATCAAAGAGGCCAACCATCTCATCTTCGTGTTCTAAGCCTCGGTAGACCGAAGTCATTCCACGTAAGCGACCCAGATAGAGCGTTGCTAAACCTGTCTCAGTGAGAGTGCCTAGATCTCCCCCGGAACCCTTCACGTACATGACTTCGACGTCAGCACCCGTCAATGGATCTGTGGCACTGCCCTTTGCTGAAGTATTTCCACCGGCGTAGTTTGTAAACTTAGGATTTGATCCTAAACGATTACTGCGCTCGATTAATTCCTTGATGACTTTATCGGCCAAAATTAAGCACCCCATCCGGCTTGATTTCCACCAACACGTTCTGCTGCAATCTTTTCTGCGTATCCACTTCCGGCATATGCCTTCATTGGTTCAGCATCGATACCTTTTTCTTCACGCCATTCTCGAATCAATGGTCGAACATCGGTGTTAAAGGCATCCATCAACACCTCGTGCGCAGCCAGAACGTCACCGTTCTTCTGTGCAGCCTTGAGGGCGCTTTGGTCAACAGAGACGGCTTTGGCGACCGCTTCCTGCACATTCATAATTGATCTAATTTGACCCGGGATTTTAGCTTCAATGTTATGGCACTGGTCTAGAACGTAAGAGACCGGAGTTCCAACATCAAAACCGCCTCCCACATTAACTTCGTGCATAATTCTAAACAATTGGAATGGATCAGCAGCGCCGACGATTAAATCATCATCAGCATAGAAACGTGAATTAAAGTCGAAGGCACCGAGTCGCTTTGCACGGAGCAGAGTTGCAACAATAAATTCAATATTTGTTCCTGGCGCATGGTGTCCAGTATCTACACACACCCATGCCTTTTCGCCGAGCGCTAAGCAGTGAACTAATGAAGTGCCCCAATCTGGAACATCAGTATGATAAAAAGCTGGCTCAAAAAATTTGTATTCCAATAGCATTCTTTGATTTTGACCAAGAGCGCTATAGGTGCGAGAGAGCGATTCTGCCAATCGATCTTGACGTTCAACAATACTGTCTTGCCCTGGATAATTCGTGCCGTCAGCAAACCACAACTTCAAGTCTTGTGAGCCAGTGATATTCATGATGTCGATGCAATCCAAAAGATGTGCAACGGCGCGATCACGAATTTTTGGATCAGGATTACATACGGAACCAAGTTTGTATTCATCATCTTGGAAGGTATTTGAATTAATTGTTCCGAGCACCACGCCCTGTTCCTTGGCATGTGCGGCAAGCTTTGCGTAATCCTCAACTTTGTCCCATGGAATATGTAGCGCAACGCTTGGTGCTGCTCCGGTGAATTTATTTACCTGTGCGGCATCAGCAATCTTTTCAAATGGATCACGTGGGACACCGGGCTGAGCGAATACTTTAAATCTGGTTCCGGAATTTCCATAGGCCCACGACGGAGTTTCGATTTTCAATCTATCCAAGATCGCTTTTACCTGCGAATTATTAGCCATGAGGCGCCCCTTAAAATTCATTTAATTACTCTCGAAATCTAAGGTAATCCTAGTTCAAATTGCAGCGTAGGTAAACGTAAAGTTGTCTGACAACTTAAAAAAGTAAAAGGCCCTCGGGGATTACTCCCAGAGAGCCTTTTAACTACTTTCCTGCTACTTGATTATGAGCAACCAGATGTGTTTCCGCATCCTTCGCAGACGAAGCATGCACCTGACATACGCATCTTTACACCGCATGTCATACATAGTGGCGCATCTGATTTGATACCCATTGACTCGAGTAGATCAGATGATGAGCCGATTGTTGCAGCAAGTGGTGCTGCTTCAATTTTCACCTCGACTGGCTTTACTGCAACCGGCTTTACCTCAGCTTTTGCAACCGCAGCTACCGCCGCAGGAGCAATTACTTTTGGGGTATCAGCACTCGCTATAGGTGCGTACTCGCCACCGTTATCAAGTGCAGCTGCACGCTCTGCTGATGTGTAGAGACCCATTGCTGCACGCTGTTCGAATGGTAGGTAATCAAGTGCCAAGCGACGGAAGATGTAATCCATCATTGACTGCGCCATACGAATATCGGCATCATCTGTCATACCTGCTGGTTCGAAGCGAAGGTTTGTGAACTTCTCAACGAATGTCTCGAGAGGTACTCCGTATTGAAGTCCGATCGATACTGCGATTGAGAATGCATCCATAACACCTGCAAGAGTTGAACCCTGCTTGCCAAGCTTCAGGAATACCTCGCCGAGTGCGCCATCTGCATAGGCACCAGCTGTCATGTAACCCTCTGCTCCACCTACTGAGAATGAAGTTGTTGTTGCTGGGCGTGACTTTGGAAGACGGTTACGAACTGGAGCTGCAGCAGCTTCTACTGGAGCTTCCTTCTTCTTCGCCTTGCCATCTGAAAGTGGCTGACCGACCTTGCAGTTATCGCGATAGACAGCAAGTGCCTTGATGCCCATGCGCCATGCCTCTAAGTGAACTTCTTCTACCTCTTCAACAGTTGCATCTTCAGGAAGGTTAACTGTCTTTGAAATAGCGCCAGATAGGAATGGCTGGCATGCAGCCATCATGCGTACGTGGCCCATTGGAGCAATTGAACGTGCACCAAGTGCGCAGTCAAATACTTCGTAGTGCTCTGTCTTAAGTCCTGGAGCATCGATCACGTGGCCATTTGCAGCGATAAATTCAACAATCGCTTCGATGGTCTCTTCTGTGTAACCGAGCTTACGAAGAGCCTGTGGAACTGTCTGGTTAACGATCTGCATAGATCCGCCACCGACAAGCTTCTTGAACTTAACGAGTGAGAAGTCTGGCTCGATACCTGTTGTATCGCAATCCATCATCAGACCAATTGTTCCTGTTGGTGCAAGAACTGAGATCTGCGCATTGCGCCATCCGTTCTTCTCGCCTGTTGAAAGACATGCATCCCATGCCTTATTTGCCTCTGCCCATACATCGATATCAAGAGTTGTCTCTTGCTTTGCAGCCGATGAAGCTGCTGCATGCTTGCGCATAACGCGTGCATGTGGCTTAGCGTTCTGTGCAAAACCTGCATATGGTCCAACAATTCCCGCTAGTTCAGCTGAGCGCTTATATGTTGTTCCAGTTAGAAGTGATGTGATTGCACCAGCTAGCGCACGGCCACCTTCTGAATCGTATGCAAGGCCTGATGCCATAAGAAGCGCACCAAGGTTTGCGTAACCGATTCCGAGCTGACGGTATGCACGAGTTGTGTCACCAATTGCCTCAGTTGGGAAATCTGCGAAACAGATTGAGATATCCATCGCTGTGATGATCAGGTCTGATGCCTTTGCAAATGTCTTTGCATCGAATGAACCATCGCTCTTTAAGAACTTCATCAAGTTAAGTGAAGCCAAGTTACATGATGAGTTATCAAGTGACATGTACTCAGAGCAAGGGTTGGACGCATTGATGCGACCTGTCTCTGGAGTTGTGTGCCAATCATTGATGGTGTCATCAAATTGAACTCCTGGATCAGCACATGCCCATGCAGCTTGTGCAATCTTTGTGAAGAGTGCGCGTGCATCAACGGTGTCGATAACTTCACCAGTTGATCGTGCTGTTAAACCAAATTGCTCTCCGTTTTCAACGGCCTTCATGAACTTATCTGAGAGGCGCACTGAGTTATTTGCATTCTGGTACTGAACAGAGATGATGTCTTTTCCACCGAGGTCCATATCGAAGCCTGCATCGCGGAGTGCGCGAATCTTGTCTTCTTCATTGACCTTTGTCTCGATAAATTCTTCGATATCTGGATGATCAACATCGAGAACAACCATCTTTGCAGCACGACGGGTTGCGCCACCTGATTTGATTGTTCCTGCAGATGCATCTGCACCACGCATAAATGAAACTGGACCAGATGCTGTTCCACCTGACTTCAGAAGTTCCTTTGATGAGCGAATACGTGAAAGGTTAAGGCCGGCACCAGATCCGCCCTTAAAGATCATTCCTTCTTCGCGGTACCAATTAAGAATTGAATCCATAGTGTCATCAACAGACAAGAT
>JBILBB010000061.1:0-5950 GCA_044353955.1 Candidatus Planktophila sp.
CTGCTCATGCGAGCCAATCGAGAGCTTTGCCTGACCTATTCCTTATTACTTTACATAATGTAACTTATCGGCGTTAGGCCTAAAGGTTCGTGCAAGACCCCACAGGGTTGTCTGCCACAGCGCCTCAATAACTATCGCCCGACTCATCTTCGAAACTCCATTTACTCGCTCGACAAAGATAATTGGGACTTCAATCTTTGTTGCGCCAGCTAAATCACTGGCCATCGCCATCTCGATTTGAAAACAGTATCCAGTTGCAAACATCTGATCTAAATTCAATGAGAGTAATAAATTGCGACTGTAAACCCTGAAGCCGCCAGTTAGGTCATTGAGTGGAATTCGAAGCGCTAACCGTGCATAACGAGTGCCTGATTTAGAGAGTAATTGTCGACTTCGTGGCCAGTTAACGACTAAACCGCCAGGCATCCACCTAGTACCTAAGACAATTACCTTGGAGTCAGTCGCTTGGTTTCGAGCAGCCGATAACATTGCTGGGAGATCTTCAACGCGGTGCGAACCATCTGCATCCATTGTTACGATGAATTGATACTCGGAATTCCTCAAAACCTCGCTAAATCCTGCTCGGTATGCAGCTCCTAAGCCAGCCTTTCCTGGTCTCCTGATCACGCTGACCCAATCAAGGGCTAGCGAATCAACAATATCGGCGGTTTTATCTGGTGAATTATCGTCCAGGATTACTGCATCGAAATTCTGTTCAACCTGAATCTCCTCTAATGATTTTAATAGTTCAACAATTGAAGTCGACTCATTGTAGGTTGGAATCAGAACGATAGCCTTGGCTTTAATAGTCATCGTAAAGTGAATCTCCTTGTGCCTGCAAGTGCAATTAGCAATGAGGCCACGAGCGTCAAAAGGGTAGCCACTCCCCCTAATCGATCAGCAAATGTGCGGTACTCAGATAGATAGAGATCTCCAGCAATCGAGGTAGATACATTCTCTTTACTTTGCTTCTTCACAGTACCATTATTGTCGATAAAGGCAGATATACCAATTGTCGAAACGCTTAGAATCTCGCGGGAATGTTCGATAGCACGCAGTCTTGTGATTGCCAGTTGTTGCTTGCTCTGAGCAGTATTGGCAAAAGTGGCGCTATTAGTCTGAACAATAAAAGCTCCCGATCTCGAAGCGGCATGGCGTACCAGTCCATCATTAATGATTTCATAGCAGATAATTGGTGAGATCTTCTCTTCATTAATCTTGTGAGTGACAAACCCATTTCCAGGCCTGAAGTCATTTACTGATGCAGCGTATGGCGATAGAAATTCAGCTATCTTTCGAAGTGGCATGTACTCGCCAAATGGAGTCAAGTACTGCTTGATGTAAGTTGATTTCACGTCACCGTCTACGCCGTAAAGAATTGATGCATTTGCAGGGGCACCATTCTCATTGAGAACTACTCCTGCAATGAGTGGAGTTTCTAAATCCTGCACGAGGCTTCTAATTTCTTGCTCGACATCTGGATAGTTTCGAGGATCAATATCGATTGCATTCTCTGGCCAGATAATTGCATCATAACCCGGTTTCACAACTTCCCGAGTGACATCACGGTGCAAATCGAATACCGCCTTGGCTCGAGAGTTAAAATCAAGTCCAACTGATGGCGTATTACCTTGTATCGCAATCAAAGAGAGGCTATCAACGGGTTTTGGATTATCGGGTAAGAAACCTGCGAGGAGAATTAATACTCCCGCAAAGATGAAGTTCCTTAACCGCAACCTAGTAATGAGTACAGCTAGCGCAAGGGTTAAATAAGAGAGAAGAAGTACTCCTCCATACGAAACTAGAGGGGCTAAGGGCGAATCACTCTGACTAAATGCAACTCGAGTCCAAGAAAATCCCCCGAATGGGAAACGTGATCGTAGCTCTTCGCAGAGTAGAAGTGCAAAGACCACCCATCTCATAGATTTCGTCTTCTTGTATGAATACCCAACTGGGATATAGAAGAGCGCTTGGAGTGTAGAGAGAAGCAACCAAGGAAGAGCGCCTACGTATTTACTACTCCAATGCAGCACTATTGCGTTTACGAGTAATCCGAATAGGAATGCACTAGCAATAGGTGTTCGAGATTTACTCAGCACGTGCAGGAAAAGTGCATAGCCAACTATCGCGGCATACCAAATCCCTATTGGTTCAAATGCGGCGCTAACTATGAGGGCAGAGAGGACTAGGACTACCATTTGAGTGCAGAGATCAACCGATCAACGCTGGCTCCAAGACCGTGCTCGGCCTGCATCGCATAAATTTCAGATAGATCATCAGGCCTCTTAGGTATGGCGATATCCATCGCAGGAATCGCGACATCTTTTGCACAGTGCACAAGCGTTGGTGCAATCTTCAGATAATCAGCGCCTTCAATAATCTTCTTGGCTAGATTGGCGGTAAGTGCCTCGTGTCCAGCTTTTGCGGCTTTGAGCGCTTCGTCGACAGTTGCGAAGTTATTGGCAATAAGTGCAGCACCCTTCTCGCCGATACCCTTTACGCCAGGCAACCCATCTGAAGGATCACCGCGAAACATTGCAAAGAGGGCGTAGCGCTCCCCCGGAATTCCATACTTATCTGCAACCCATTTGATATCAACAAGATCGTGCTGAGAAATCCCACGTGCTAGATAGACCACTTTTACATCACGTTTATCATCTACTAACTGGAATAAATCGCGATCTCCCGTTACAACTCGTATCGGCCCCTTCTCCTTTACTGCGAAGGTGGCCATCACATCATCTGCTTCATAATCATCGACACCCAACATTGGTATTCCAAAGGCATCTAGAAGATCTAGAAGAATCGGGATCTGTGGTGTCAGCGTCTCAGGCTCTTCTTCAATCTCGCTCTCATCTTCTAAGCGATTAGCTTTATAAGCAGGAAAGAGATCAACGCGCCAAGAGGGGCGCCAATCCCCTTCAATGCAGGCAACAATTCGGTTAGGTGAATACATTCCTATCAAGCGCGCCGTCATATCAAGATATCCGCGAATTGCATTGACTGGAGCACCTGATGGTGAAAGCAATGTGTCAGGCATCCCGTAATAAGCGCGATACCAGAGCGATGCGCTATCAAGAAGCATCAGAGTCATAGTTCTCCCAACATATAGGAAACTACTCCTCGATCCAAGCGCCTAACTCCATCCCGGCATACAGGACGAAGATGCTCGGCCGCTCCCCCGATCTGCGTTAAGAGATCGATAAGTTGTTTAATAGATCGAACGAAATCACCGACAGTCATATCAGTTCCCTTAAGAACGTTGCTTAAGGAGTGACCATTGGCCCATCTGTATGCGGCATAACAGAAACCGAAATCCGGTTCGCGTTGAGTCTTGACGTCAAACTCGTTCTCAACATCCTCGAGCTCTACCCAGATCTTTGCAACTGTAGCTAGTGCATTTGTAACGTTTTGATGGGGCATCTTCGGGGCGTAATTTTCTGAGCTGCGACTCTCAAAGATCATTGCTGATGCAACTGAGAGAAGTTCAGGTGCGGATAAATTATCGAAGACCCCTTTTCGGATGGATTCCGTTAATAGGAGATCTGATTCAGCGTATATCTTTGCAAGAATCTTGCCTTGTTCTAGAGGTTTCTCACCCTCGATATATCCCAAGTGGGTAAGAACATTGCAGATTCGGTCAAAGGTCTTCGCAATGACGTGGGTGCGGTTCTCCACACGGGCTCTTAGCCCCTCAGATTCACGGTTGATACGGTCTGCACGTTCAGCAAAACGCGCATGAGTTTCACGATCATTACATGCGTGGCAATCATGTTTGCGCAGAGCGCGGCGCATTCCATCTAACTCATTCTCCATGCGAACTCGTTGACGTTGATCGAAAGTTCGGCGCCCATCTCGTTTACTCAATACTCTTTCGAGCTCCTTAATATCTATTCGGAGCCTTGAATACTCTGAGAAATTCCCGAGGTGACAGACCGCTGATTCGCTCTGTTCTGCAGCTGCTGAATCATTTTTACGAATCTGTCTTACAAGACCGACGACAGCTCGATCTGCTTGGAATTGCGCGAAGGAAGATTCGAGGCTGCCACGAGCGCGTTCGCGACCAAAACGTGCAATGAGATTGATCGACATGTTGTAACTTGGAGTAAATGAAGATCTCAGTGGATATGTTCTCGTAGACGCAAGGCCAGCAGCCATCGCAGAATCAACTGTAGGTGACCATTGCACAACAGCATTTCCCTCAATATCGATACCACGACGACCGGCGCGACCAGTGAGCTGGGTGTACTCCCCTGGTGTAATTGATACGTGGCCTTCACCATTCCATTTTGTTAACTTCTCAAGTACAACAGTTCGAGCAGGCATGTTAATTCCAAGAGCAAGGGTCTCTGTCGCAAAGACAGCTTTAACCAGTCCCCGCTTAAATAAATCTTCGACAGCTCCTTTAAAGCTGGGAAGCAATCCAGCATGGTGGGCGGCGATTCCCCGCTCTAACGCTGTCATCCAATCGCGATAGCCCAAAACTTCGAGATCTTCCTCTGCCAAATTCTGGGTGTACTTCTGAGCGGTGGCCACGATCTCAATGCGCTCTTCCGTGGTGGTTAACTTCACGCCCTCATTGAGACATTGCTTAACAGCTGCATCACATCCTGCTCTGGAGAAGATGAATGTGATTGCGGGTAACAAATTCTCTCTCTGCAACTTCTCGATAATTTCAGCTCGTGACAGGCGACTCTCGTTCTCATTGAAACGCTCACGACGATGGCGAGGAACCTTGTTTCGACGCATCGCCTCGCGCTCTGCAGCGAGTATCTCGGGGTTCACTCTTCCTGGCTCACTGAAGAGATCAATCATTCGATCGCCAATAAGGAAGTGTTGATAGAGCGGAATGGGCCTTATTTCACTGACGATGACCTCAGTTGAACCTCTGACCTCTCCAAGCCATTCACCGAACTCTTCAGCGTTGGAGACTGTCGCCGATAGCGAGATGACCTGAACGCTCTCCATAAGATGAATCAAAACTTCTTCCCAGACAGCTCCTCGAAATTTATCTGCGAGGTAATGAACTTCGTCCATCACCACTGAGCCTAGATTCTTAAGTGTCGAAGAATTGGCGTACAACATATTTCTTAAAACTTCAGTTGTCATAACTAAGATATCGGCCTCGGAGTTGATATTGGTATCTCCGGTCAGTAGCCCGACTCGATCTTCACCAAATCGATCTTGAAATTCAGCAAATTTCTGGTTCGAGAGAGCTTTTATCGGGGTCGTATAAAAACATTTCTTACCTTGGGCAAGTGCGCTAAATGCGGCAAATTCGCCCACGACAGTCTTTCCAGCACCCGTAGGCGCTGCAACTAAGACCCCTTTGCCATCTTCAACGGCTTGGCAGGCGAGAATCTGAAACTCATCAAATCCAAAGTCGAATTGCTCGATAAATTGTGTTGTGAGCGGATGTTGCCCCCGCTTCTTCGCCGCCGCATATTGTTCTGCCGGCGTCGTCATAGGGCCCATGTTAGTCCAGCAGATGCAATACATTCTGCTGAAACTGGGGCGCGACCAATACGCTCTCCATCGGCATATGCAACAGCATCTGCCGATATAGATATCTTCTGAGTGCGGTAGGTCTTCACCGCAGGGTGACTTAGATGCGAGCCAGAAAAAACCTTAGGAAAGACCTTTATGAACTCAATCTTGCTCACTGGTTCTAGAATCATCACATCGAAGAGCCCATCATTAAGCTGTGCATGAGGACAAACAAGCATCCCACCACCGTAGGAGCGTCCATTACCAACAGCAATCAACATCGCCTCTGTCGTAATCGTCATTGAATCCATCGTTATTTCATATTCAATCGGTACAAATTTAGGAAGCTCAAGCGCGATAGCCGCGTTATATCTCTGTGGACCCTTTGGCCATTTCAGTGTGTTAGCTCTTTCATTGACCACTGAGTCAAAACCCGTCGATAGAATCGCTGCGAACCATTCTG
>JBILBB010000062.1:0-5928 GCA_044353955.1 Candidatus Planktophila sp.
CGTAATCGCGACCTACTTCGAGGACAAGACTTAAGGCAGGTCGCAGCGAACATGCAGCGTTCTGTAAATCATTTATCAACGCTTTCCCAACTGCTTCTGCATCTGCGGCAAGAAGTGATTGCATCAATTGATCTGAGACAACAGGGGGCGCAATCTCTAACTCTGCTCGCATTCGATCGCATTCGGTATAGACGGCAGGGGTGGAAAGCCCAACGCTCGAGAGTGCAAGAACCCAGTGATAGGTGCCGCGTGAAAGTGCCGCTGTGAGTTGATCTCCATGACCTTGGCCAATCGCGGTGCCGCCTGAAATCATAAATGGCACATCGCTTCCAAGTACTGCGCCCAGTGAATGCAACTCTTCTCGCGACATCTCGAGATCAAAGAGCGCATCCATCGCAACCAAAGTTGCTGCTGCATCGGCACTTCCGCCTGCCATTCCGCCTGCAACAGGAATCAATTTCTTCACCTCTATATGCACATCAACATCAAAATCAAATTTAGAGCCCACTAGTTGTGCAGCTTTTACAGCGAGATTTGTATGGTCTTCTGGAACCCCATGAACGTGTTCGCCTGTGACTGCAATAGTGATGCCATCACCAGGCTTAGTTTTTGTAACAGTGACATCATCGAAGATTGAAATTGCTTGAAAGACAGAGACAAGGTTGTGAAATCCATCTGATTCGCGAGGGCCGACTGAGAGCTGTAGATTTACCTTTGCAGGTACCCGCACAGTTACAGAATTCTTAGCCACGTGAAAACTCTACCCTTGTTTCGCAATCGCGCAGAAGCTATGAATATCTAACGCTTCACCGCGCAGAGTCGGGTCGATACCAGCAGATTGCAAGACTGCTTCCGCTGCTGCAGATCCGCCATACATTGATGAGAGAGCCGAACGAAGCATCTTTCTGCGTTGAGCGAAAGCTAAATCAATAATCGCGAATACCTTCTTACGTAACTCTTCATCACCTGGAGTTTCGCGACGGAGAAAACCAACTAGCTTTGAATCCACATTAGGTTGAGGCCAGAAAATAGAACGCGATACCGAGCCTGCACTTGTGACATCAGCCCACCAAGCAGCTTTAACGCTGGGGATTCCATACTCTTTCGAATTTGGTTTTGCAGCTAAACGATCTGCAACTTCGGCTTGCACCATCACAACACCGCTCCGAAGTGTTGGGAGTATCTCCAGAAGATGCAGAAACACTGGCACCGAGACGTTATAGGGCAAGTTTGCAATTAAGACTGTGGGATCGACGGGAAGCGACTTGAGAGTAAGAGCATCCTGAGTGATGACAGTAAGTAAATCTGCTCGCTCTGAATGTTTCTTCGCAGTGATTGGTAGTTGGGTTGCTAGACGATTATCAATTTCTACTGCCACCACCGATTGGGCTTCTTCCAGCATCGCAAGAGTTAGTGAACCTAACCCTGGTCCAATCTCTAGCGCGATATCTGACGATGTAAGCCCAGCAATTCGAACAATCTTCTTGCAGACATTGCCATCATGTACAAAGTTCTGACCCAACGATTTAGATGGTTTTAAATCAAGTGCAGCAGCTAATTCGCGAATTTCAGCAGCACCGAGCAGGCTCATGCGAAGGACCCGAAGATACGTTCAGCGTTCTGTGAAAGAGCGGTGGCAAGTTCTGCGACATCTTCATCGCGTTCTACAGCCATCGCACGGACAATATTGGCGATCTGAGCTGGAGTATTGAGCGCTCCGCGGTGTGGGGCTGGCGCTAAGAATGGTGAATCTGTTTCAACTAGAAGCTGATCATACGGAACAAGTTTTACCGCCTCGCGCAGTGAAGGAGCGTTCTTAAAGGTAAGAGTTCCTGCAAAGGACAAGATGTAACCGCGATCAATGCAGGTCCTAGCCATCTCGACATCACCTGAGAAGCAGTGAAAGACCGTCTTCTCTGGTGCGCCGACTTCAAGCAAGACAGAGAGAACATCTTCATGTGAATCGCGATCATGAATGACCAGCGCCTTCTTGGTGCGCTTTGCGAGATCGATATGCCATTTAAAGGATTCCTGTTGGCGCTTTTGCAACTCTGGCGGGGTGCGGAAGTAATCTAAGCCAGTCTCACCGATTGCGCGTACTCGTGGCTCGTGAGCGAGTTTTTCGATGATCGCCCAATCAGCCTCTAAATTTTCGACGATAGGCGCTTCATTGGGGTGCAGAGCAACTGCTGCAAGAACGCGCCCCGGAAATGCATTGGCTATATCTACACACCACTGAGATTGTTCTGCTGAATATCCAACCTGAACTATGCGATCAACATTTACCGATTTCGCATCATCGAGAACTTTACGTACCGCATCTGAATCTGGTGCTGCATCAGTAACAATTTCAATATGTGCATGAGCATCAACTGTTGGAACAGGAAGTGGTTCAGGTAGCGGAGCAGATTCGCGTTCTATATCTCGATTGTGGCGATCTGCCATAGAAAATTACTCTTTAACTTCTAACCGAGGAAAGAGAACTGGAGTCTTTGTCACAGTTGCACCTTCTGGAAGTTGGCCCCATGTTGCAACCTTAGAAATCTCTTGAGCTCCAATTGCACCAAGTGTTGCGTTGGCGCCGAGTGATTCCCAGAGAATCTCTGTCGTCGCTGGCATTACTGGGTGGAGCAAGACTGCAAGTGCTCGAAGTGATTCAGCTGTGTTGTATAGAACTGCCTCGAGCACAGCTTGGTTTGCAGGATCTTTTGCAAGAATCCATGGCTCGGTCGAAGTAACAAATCCATTTACCTTCTTGCAGTAATCCATCACCGCATTTATCCCACCCTGGAAATCCAGGGCAACCATCGCAGCATCAGCCTTTTCGGCAGTTAATTTCAGCGCTTCGGCGAGACCTTGATCTTGTGCAACTGCAGGAACTTTGCCGCCGCAGTATTTTTCGATCATCGCAGCAAGTCGGGATGCAAGGTTTCCAAAGTCATTTGCAAGCTCTGATGTATAGCGTGCGCTCATATCTTCCCAAGAGAAAGATCCATCTGTACCGAATGGGATTGCACGTAGGAAGTAATAGCGGAATGCATCGACGCCGAAGTGATCGGTGATATCAGAGGGTGCGATACCGGTTAACTTCGACTTACTCATCTTCTCGCCGCCGACCAATAGCCAGCCGTGAGCAAATACCTTCTTAGGAATATCAACACCTGCAGCCATCAACATCGCTGGCCAAATAACTGCATGAAATCGCAAAATATCTTTACCTACGAGATGCACGTCGGCAGGCCAGGTTGCTGCAAATTTCTTGCCGCCTTCTGAATCTGGCGCATCTGTGAGTCCAACTGCAGTTGCATAATTTAGAAGCGCATCGAACCAGACATAGACAACTTGATCTGTATCCCACGGAACAGGAATACCCCAGTCGAATGTGGAGCGAGAGATGGAAAGATCTGAGACGCCACCTTCGAGGAATGAGATAACTTCATTACGCGCTGATTCTGGCTGGCACGCTTCAGGATTCTTCTTGTAGTGATCAAGTAGTGGTTGTGTGAACTCAGATAACTTAAAGAACCAGTTGTTCTCGTTAACTAATTCAATGGGCTTGCTGTGAATCGGGCAGAGCTTCTCGCCATCGGCATCGATGAGATCACCAGGTAACTTAAATTCTTCACAGCCAACGCAATATGGGCCTTCATACTTTCCAGCGTAGATATGTCCTGAATCTTTAAGTGATTGCAAAAATTTCTGTACACGTTCTGTATGGCGTGGCTCTGTTGTGCGGATGAAATCATCGTTGGCGATATTGAGCGCAGTCCAATTTGGCTTCCATGCATCAGCTACCAACTTATCGACCCACGCTTGCGGAGCAACGTTATTCTGCTCGGCGGTACGCATAACTTTCTGACCGTGCTCGTCGGTACCTGTTAAGAACCAGACTGATTCTCCGCGTTGGCGATGCCAACGAGTAAGCACATCGCCAGCCACAGTTGTATATGCATGGCCAATATGTGGCGCATCATTTACATAGTAGATAGGCGTCGTGAGGTAGAAAGACTTCATCTGCTCATCTTATTCGCATCGACTACCGCTGCATAAACGATCTTCTTTGGAATCCCAAATTCTTCGGCAACTGTGGCGATTGCGCCTTTGCGATCCATGCCCGCTGCTTCATATTCACGGATGCGGGCAACAGCATCATCTGCAGTCTTACTTTCTGAGCCAACTTCGACCCCTGCAAAGACCAGAGTTATCTCGCCGAGAATTTCACGGCTCGATGCCCATGTGATGAGCTCTGAAAGTGGGCCGCGAATAGTTTCTTCGTATGTCTTAGTCATCTCGCGACATATTGCAGCTGCGCGATTCTCACCCAATATTGATGCAGCATCTTCAAGTGATTCCAATAAACGGTGCGGTGCTTCAAAGATCACCATTGTGCGCTCTTCAAATCGAAGTTTCTCGTAGAAAGCTCTGCGCGCACCTTGTGCACGGGGAGCGAATCCTTCAAAGGTAAATCGATCTGTCGGTAGGCCAGATAAAGCGATCGCCATCGTTGGCGCACTTGGTCCAGGGATTACAACTGTGGGGATTTTTTCTGCAATTGCATCGCGCATTAATCTGAAGCCTGGATCGCTAATTGTTGGCATTCCAGCATCGGTGACGACAAGAACTTCTTTACCGCTGCGAAGTAGAGTCAAAATTTCTTGCGTTCTATCGGTTTCATTTCCTTCAAAGAAAGAGATGATGCGTGCAGTAAATTTGACACCTAAATCAGATGCCAAGCGATGGAAGCGGCGTGAATCTTCGGCTGCAATAACTTCAGCGCTCTCGATAGCGTTCTTGAGGCGCATGCTTGCATCGAGAGGATTTCCGAGGGGAGTCGCTGCAAGAACTAGGGCCATATGCGAAGTCTCCCATATTCTTTAGACATGACAGCTGCGATCGCTCCAATCGTTATCGCACTCATCTCATTTTTCTTGCGAGCCTTTAATCTAGGCTCAATTAAGACACTCATCTTTGACGAGGTTTATTACGTCGATGGGGCGCGAGACCTACTTGCACAAGGAGTAGAAGTTGCGGGTCCCAATTCAGAATTTGTAGTTCATCCACCTCTTGGTAAATGGATGATTGCATCAGGTATACAGATCTTTGGAGATAACCCCACCGGTTGGCGAATCGCTACTGCATTTGTTGGCTCACTGATGATTCTATTGATCGGACTTATTGCACAGCGGTTGTTTAGAAACAAACTTCTCACTGGTTTAGCAAGCGCCTTGGCGGCTCTCGATGGTCTCGCTCTAGTGCATTCGCGAACTGCCCTACTAGATAATTTCTTGGCATTCTTCACTCTGCTCGCAACATATTTCTTTATTCGAAGGAATTACTGGTTAACGGGTTTAACTCTTGGATTAGCGCTGTCGACTAAATGGAGCGCCCTCTACTTCATCGCAGCCTTTGCTCTGATTGCGCTCTACAGAGCATTTTCACATCACACCGGTAAAGAATTGATTCGTCCGACCTCAGAGAGATTCACTCAATTTGGTTTCCTACCAATCCTGGTTTATCTAACATCGTGGAGTGGCTGGTTCTTAAACGACAGAGGTTGGGGACGCGATTACTCGGATAATGTATTTAGATCATTTTTTTATTATCACCAGCAAATTTTAGGTTTTCACGCGGGGCTCACAAAGAACCATACTTACGAGGCCAGCCCGTGGAGTTGGTTATTTATGGGTCGACCAACCTCTTTCTTCTATGAATCTCCTACCGGTTGCGACAACCAATCCTGTTCGCAGGAAGTTTTAGCTCTTGGGACACCAATTCTCTGGTGGCTAGCTATAGCTGCACTAGCTCTTGTCATTGGAATGTGGTTTCGCTCAATGGTTACAAGACATTTTGATCCAGCAATAACAATCATTATCGCTGGTATTACGGCTGGTTATTTGCCTTGGTTCTTCTTTCAAGAGAGAACTGTGT
>JBILBB010000063.1:0-5910 GCA_044353955.1 Candidatus Planktophila sp.
ACCGCATGCACGATTCCGTCGGGAGTAGGAAAACCGACGTTGAGATTCTTAACTTCTAATAAGGTCATGCGATACGCACCCTAGGATCGATAAATGCATATGCGATATCCACGATGAGATTTATGATCACGACGATTGCTGCTGCAAGGAGAGTAGTTGCAACGATAATGGGAAGGTCGTATTCACGTACCGCTCCAATTGCCAATCGCCCGAGACCAGGTAAGTTAAAGACCGATTCTGTAAGAATCGCACCACCGAGAAGTCCAGCAAAATCAAGTCCTGCCATTGTGACTATTGGTGCAAGTGCTGCGCGAAGTGTGTGCTTTCCAAGAATCGTTCCCTCAGGTAAACCTTTTGCTCTTGCGGTGCGGATGTAATCTTCATTTGAAGTCTCAATCACTGCACTGCGCACAAATCGCGTGTAGAGAGCCGCGTATGCAAATGCCAACGTTATCCACGGTAAGAATAGAATCTGCGCCCATTCATATGGATCTTCAAAGAATGGCGTGTAGTTGCCTGCCGGGAAAGGCAATATGCGCCACTTAATAACGACAAATACAAGGAGCATCAAACCTGTCAAAAATGTTGGAAGTGATGTCCCAATGAGAACAAAGACTGTGCTTGCACTATCAGCAAACTTTCCACGGTAACGAGCTGCAAGAACTCCCAGGCCAACACCGACAACAAGCCAGAGCACGAGTGCACCGAGTGCTAGTGAGAGCGTTACTGGAAGTGCTTCACCAATAAGAGTTGTTACACATGAGTGCTCTTGGAATGAATATCCAAGGCTTGGCGCAGGACAGTTGATAAGTGCTGCACCTTCTCCATATGTGCGTCCAATAAAAAGCCCCTTAATAAATACCCAGTATTGAACTAGGAAAGGTAGGTCATAACCCAACCGCTTGCGGTTAGCTTCAATGATTCCAGGATCATTACAGTTCTTGCCGCAAGTGAGCGCTGCTGGATCAAATGGTAGAAATGCAAAGATTACATAGACGGTAAAACTCACGCCCAGGAGGATGAGAAGAGTTACGCCTAAACGTCTAGAAATATAGGCAAACAATTTTTATCCCTTCTCAATTTCTTTATCAATAAATTTCATTCTAGTTGTTATCTAAGTACTACGTAGGTCTGGGCTTGAGAATTAACTCTCACCCAGACCTACGCAGTTTCTACTTATTTACTGCTGTATTACTTGATTTACTACTTGATGTAGATGTCACCGAATGAAGGTGCACCCTGTGGCTCCCAGAAGAAGATTCCACCAAGGCCTGAGCCCCAGATCTCTTGTGTCTTCGAGAAGATGCCAGGAACAATCCACATCTGATCAACTACGTACTGATTAAGTTCAGCCCACATTTGACCTTGCTTCTTGCGATCTGGCTCTGCGAGAGCTGCATCTGACTTCTTCTTAAATGCAGCATATGCAGGGTCATCCCAGTTCTGTGACATTGGGAATCCGCCTTCCTTTGTGAAGAGCTCAGGGATAACTGTTGATGCGTTAGCCCAGTCTGGAGCCCAACCACCAGCAGAAAGATCTGATTGCTTTGTAGCATCAAGAACAACTGCGTAGTAAGAACCTGGCTCGATGAAGTTGAACTTCATAACGATGCCAGCATTCTTCATCATTGAATCGATCCAGATTGCTGCACCCTTCTTATTTGTCTCTGAGTCGGCTGTATCGAATACAAGACCACGCTTTGGATCAGTTGCCTTTGCGTACTCAGCTGGGCAAGACTTCTTAGCCTTCTCCATGAGCGCCTTTGCAGCTGTTGCGTTTCCTGCTGGCTTGTAATCTTCAAGGCCAGTTACCTTCTTGTAGTCAAGACCCATAAGTGGCTTGATTGCACCATCTGCTGGATCTCCACCAAATGCGCCTCCACCTGAGAGCTGTAGAAGTCCTGCTGCATCCTTCGCGAAGTAAACAGCGCGACGGATATCAAGGCAAGGAACCTTCTTTACGTTAAATGCTGCGTAACGAACATATGGATCGTAAACGTTCAGTGCACGCTCTGCCCATTCAGCCTTTGGCTTTCCAGCATCATCGAAGACTGTTGGAAGGTTTGTAGGAAGAATTGAGTCAAGTGAGAAAGCGTTTGGCTCTGAATCACTCAAGATCAACTGATCGCGAACTTCTTCAGCAAGACCGAAGCGAACTACGATCTTATCTGGGTAAGCCTGACGAATTGGATCTGAATCCTTTGACCACTTGTCGTTACGGACAAGAACCATTTCATCCTTAGCCTTGTACTTTTCAATCTTGTACGGACCAGATGAAACTGGTGCTAGATCGTACTGATCGCCTGTGTCCTTAGCCTTTGGAACTGGGCTAAATGATAGGTATGTAACTGTGTAGTTAAAATCACCGACTGAACGAGACAAGTTAAAGGTAATTGTCTTGTTGTCTTCAGAACATGTAACAGCCTTGTCATATGCAGCAGTGTCATTGTTCTCTGTTGCGTATGGACCCTTATAAACAGATGAACCATCTTCTGCCTTTGGAATATCAAGCATAGAGATTGCATATGTTGGGCCATCTGTAATTACATCTGTTGCGAATGTACGTGAAGTACCGTATTTGATATCTTCGCAAGTGATTGCTGAGCCATCTTCAAATGTAACGCCGTCACGGAGTGTGAACTCCCATGTCTTGTTGTCATTTGATGCGCGACCTGTATCAGTTGCAAGGTCAGGAACAACTGCAGATCCTGCACTGCCTTCTGCGCGTGCATATGCAGTCAAAGTACGGTGCATATATGAACCAAACCATGCGATGTGCTGGCCGGTGTAGTTACGGTTTGGATCTGCGTGTGTCCATGACTCAGAGTTAGTCAGATAAGTGATTGTTCCACCCTCTGAAGCTCCTGAACCTGAACGCACGACAAAGCCACCAACGAGTAGAGCAACTACAGCTGCTGCTGCAATTAACTTACCGTTCTTGCCTTTGAGTTTAGACATGAGTTCTCCTTTTGTTTTGGGTACTACATCCCTGTTTCATGCATGAAAACAGGAAATCTATTCGGTCTTAACTATTCTCGCTCTCAACTATTTTCACTTTTGGGATCGAGGGCATCTCGTATTGCATCTCCAAGCAAGTTGAAGGAGAGCACGACAAGAATGAGAGATAGTGATGGGATAAGGAAGTATGTTGGCTCGCTGATGACATATTTGATGGAGTCGGAGATCAATAGACCCCATGTTGCTGCTGGTGGCTGAACACCAATTCCCAGATATGAAAAGACCGCTTCGGCAGCGAGATAGCCAGGAAGTGCGAGCGAGAGATAGACAATTACTGGTGTCCAGAGATTTGGAAGTAGCTCCTTAAAGATAATGCGAGCATGACTTGCGCCAAGTGCGCGTGATGCAAGTACAAAATCTCGTTCACGCAAAGATAGGGCCTGCGAGCGCATGATGCGAGAGAAGTATGGCCATCCAAAGAGTGCGAGAACTAAAATCAAATAGATAACTCGTGCTGAGTTATCTCGAGCGATTCCTGATTTCTCAATTCTTGAAATCATTGGAGCGCTGAGGGCGATAATCATAAAGAAGGATGGAAAGGCGAGAAGAAAATCTGTGAAACGTCCAAGAACGCTATCTGTCCTGCCTCTGAAGTAACCTGCGACGACACCAATCATCAATCCAACAAAAACTGTTGTCAGAGTTGCAATTGCCGCAACCAAGAACGAGATTCGCGCCCCATACATAAGTCGTGCAAGTAGGTCGTAACCAATGCCAGGTTCGACGCCCAGTGGATGGTTCCAACTGATTCCACCAAAGCGCCCGATGGTTTCTCCACGTGCTGTGATTGCATTTCCATCGCGCTCATTGGGATCTACATTGATCGCCCAAGAGATTAGAGGTGCAAAGACTGCAGCTGAGACGAAAAAGAGCGATGAAATGAGTGCGGCTATACCGACTTTATTCTTCTTAAACCTGCGCCATGCCAGTTGGCGGGGACTTCTACTAGTCAGTAACTGACCCTGCGGGGCCTCGTCGACCACAGCTGTCCTCATTGACTCCATTCAACTGACGGTAGTCACTCTGAGCGTGAATAGCAATGAAGATTCACAGGATTTTCGCAAGAAAGGGGTGAGATTCCCCCATGGAAGAACCCCTAGGGGTACCCCTAGTTGCCCAAACGCGGGTGCTGGGGGCTACTTCTGGGATTACTCTCCGCTACCAAAAGTAGACTTTTTTTATGGCTGTGGTCGCTCTTCTTCGTGCTTCCCATTTAGGACCTACCGTTCTAGTTACGGCGATCGCATTTTTTACTGCCAAATTTGAATTTAGTACCTTCGAATCCTTGCAAATTGCATTTGCCATATTCGCTGGCCAACTTGTCGTGGGTTGGAGCAATGATGTAATTGACCTCCCTTTAGATAAAGCCGCAAATCGAGTGAAAAAACCTTTGGTATCTGGTGAAATCTCCCTTCGCTTACTGCAGAAGTTGATTCCCATAGCCCTTCTTTCTGCGGCGGCGATCTCCTTCATTGGGCCACTTGGGCTCTCAGGAACTCTTGTGCACTTACTTGGCTTGCTGAGCGCAACGGCTTACAACCTAAAGTTAAAGTCAACAATCTTCTCTCCCATGCCTTACATCATCTCTTTCGGAGCTCTGCCGTGGGCAATCTTTCTCGCAGCAGGAACCAATCCTCCGCTCTGGCTCTATCTCGCATTGGCGCTCTTCACCACTGCATTCCACTTTCTCAATGTTGTGAAGGATTTGCAGTGGGATATAGAGCAAGGAGTTCTGGGTCTACCTCAGAGAATTGGTAAAACTCGAAGTGTAATTACCGCTTTGATTCTTGCTCTGGCAGGATTCTTTGTAGTGCTTTTTCTCCGCTGATTTTTAGTGATTTGAGCTAGAGAAGTTCAAGAGAATAACTCCCGCAATAATAAAAGCGATTGCCGTGATCCGCGCAATAGACACTGGATCCTTGAAGAGAACCATTCCTAAGATAGCTGTTCCTGCTGCACCTATTCCCGTCCAAACCGCATAAGCCGTTCCAATAGGCAAAACCTTTAGTGACCAAGCAAGTAATGAGAAACTCCCTGATGCGAAAACTAAAAATCCAATACTTGGCCATATCTTCGTAAAATTGTTTGAGAGTTTAAGCATTGTTGCAAAACCCACTTCAAGTAGCCCTGCCGTGATGACTGCGATCCAAGCCATTTGTTGATGCTCCTATCTGTTTCTAGTGAGTGAGCTGACCAATTTTTCGAGAGGTCCTTGCTTATACCTATTTAGCCATTTTGCTGCAAGGTACGAAAGAAGCAGCCAAATTCCAAAGGCAAGGATAAACACCTGCCAGGTTTGCAGAACTTGGAATAAACCTAAGCCCCAAGGGCTAAAGATGAGCGAAGTGATTACTGATTGCGAAATATAGATGGTTAATGACATTTTTCCAGCCGGCTTCATCCAAAGAACCAGATGTGGTCGTTCCTCAACTAGCTTACGAATAAGCCCTACGTAGAACATTGAAAGTAGCGGGGCTGCCACAAATGAAGCAAAAAGTGAGATGAGGTAAATACTTTCTGAAGGCTCCATCGCTTGCTCGTTTCGCAGAAGAATTACAGCTGCAATAACTTGAATTGGTAATCCGAGAAATAAACCCTTTTTCATCATCCTCGAATTCGCAGCTTGATCTATTGGCGACGATAGGAAATTGGAGCGTGCCAATCGCACACCAAGCAAGAAGGCCGCAAATGCCAGACCGCCTTGAAGAAATATCCCGGTTGAGATGCTGAGTAGCCAAACTTCTACTCTTGCCGGTATTGACTCCAGGAAAGTTCCATTCTGAAGAATCTCATCAAGGCTGGACTCTTGACTTAATCCAAGATCTTCCTCTAACAAGTACTCAGCAGCAAAGGCTAATGCGCCAAATAACACCATAAAAAATGTTGAAATAG
>JBILBB010000064.1:0-5855 GCA_044353955.1 Candidatus Planktophila sp.
GCGTCGATCAATCTCAACGTCGCTGATATTTGAACCCGCGCTACGAAGAGTTGAGAGAACATCTTCAGTCATAACCCAGACATGCTTGGTATGAGATGGGAGAACCGTTAAGGCAAGTTCCTTATGTGTTGGAGTTTCAACGATTAATCCAACAGCTCCAGAGTCATTGAGAATCCAATCAACTTGTTCGGCAGAAGATGTTTCATAAATCGGAACAACGCACCCGCCGGCATACCAAATTGCGAAATCAAGAATGGTCCACTCGTATCGAGTACGAGCCATGATCGCGACGCGATCGCCAATCTGAATTCCTGCAGCGATGAGACCTTTAGCTGTCGCACGAACTTCTTCTTCCACTTCACGAGCAGTTACTGGTTGCCATCCATCGCCTAGTGGGCGTGACATTGTGACGCGCTCTGGCTCAAACCAAGCGCGTTCCGCGATGAGGTTTGTGAGGTTGCCTTCTGTTGCAGTCGGAACAATTGCCGGGGTTGTAATCTCATTCATGGCGCTAACGCTAGTGGGGGAGCTATAGAAAAGGGAAGATTTTTTCTTAAGAATTGATAACCTTCTGCCATGTCCGAGAAGAGCACAGCCACAGTCCTGATTGATGCCCCACTAGCCGATGTCCAGGAGGCGCTCTTCGCCGTTGGCGCATACCCCGAATGGCTTAGCTCCGTTAAGAAGTCCGAAGTTCTCGAGACTGAGAGTTCAGGGCGGGTGGCTAAAGCCAAGCTCTCAATCGATGCAGGCATGATGAAAGATCGCGTCACTCTGGATTACGACTGGAGTGCAGCGCCACTTGCTCTCTCTTTTTCGATGGATGAGGCTGATCTCTTAACTCAGATGGATGGCACATACACACTTAAGTCAATCGATGAAGATACAACGCAAGTGACCTATGAACTTACAGTGGCGGTCTCTCTACCGGTTCCATCGATGATGATTACCAAGGGCCAGCAACAGATAATTGATGCAGCGCTAAAAGAACTCGCTTCAAGAGTTTCCTAGATGGCGTACACGATCGGTGTAGATGTCGGCGGAACAAAGGTTCTCGGCGGCGTCGTAGATGAATCCGGCAAAGTTCTTAAGAAAGCTCGTCGAGATACACCGCGAGAAGGTGGCGCTCTTCTCAATCAAGCAATCGCCGATGTCGCCATAGAGTTAATGGCGGATTACTCGGTTCAATCAATTGGAGTTTCCGCAGCAGGATTTGTTTCATCAGATCGAAAGACAATGCTTGCCACTCCAAATATCGCTGGCTGGAATGGCGTCAACCTTGATGATGAACTCACCCGCCTGATTGGCAAATCTGTTGTGATTGAAAATGATGCTAATGCCGCAGCGTGGGGTGAAGCAAAATTTGGAGCGGGTATCGGCAAGAAGAATGTTTTGTTGCTAACTATTGGAACTGGAATTGGCGGAGGAATAATCGCCGACGGCAAGTTACATCGGGGAGCATTTGGAATTGCAGCAGAGATTGGCCATATTCGAGTTGTCCCGGATGGTCTGCTCTGTGGGTGTGGAGCCAAGGGTTGCTTTGAGCAGTACGGATCAGGAAGCGCTCTGATGCGTCATGCTCGTGAGCTCATATCTGAAGATGCTTCGGCAGGTAGAGATCTCTTATCGCGTGGCGATGGAACGATTGAAGGTCTGACTGGTGCTTCAATTACAGAAGCGGCGCGTGATGGGGATGCGCTTGCACTTTCAGCATTTGCTCGAACAGGCGATTGGCTCGGTGCCGGAATTGCATCGCTCTCCGTTGTTCTCGATCCAGAGTGTGTGATTATTGGTGGAGGAGTTGTTGATGCAGGGGAACTTCTCTTAAAGCCAATTCGCGAAGGTGTTGCGCGATATATGCCATTTGCTGGTAAGCACCCATATCCAGAGATTATTGCTGCAACTTTGGGAAATGAAGCAGGTCTAGTTGGCGTTGCCGATTTAGCTCGGAGCTAATCGAAATGAAAATTAAAGCACTGCTCCATCATCAGGTGGAAGTTCTCGCGAGTTCTCTCTCCAACGCTTAAAGGAGATTTTCATCTCACGTAGCTGGTCGCGAAATTTCTTCCTGGGAATTGCTGGGGGAGTAAATCTATTTTGATCTTCAAATCGATCTAACTCATCGAGGTAGGTTGTCGGAGATGATTCATCAAGAGAGAGTCCCTCAACTATGGAATCAAATTCAGCTTTGATGAGATCTTCTTCATCGGAGCCTTCATTCTCACGCTTAGCCATGGTTTATGTTCGCACAAATATCCTCTTTCAGGCTAAATTAGGGTCGTGAACAACCTGCCGTACGGAACGTTGCGCGCATTTCTGACGCCATTCTTAATGATCTTGTTCCGACCAAAAGTAAAAGGCTTGAGAAACGTTCCTGCATCAGGGCCACTCATTCTCGCCTCGAACCATCTTTCATTTAGTGATTCAATCTTTATGCCATTAGTTGTTCCGCGAAAAGTTACCTTCTTAGCAAAGAGCGAGTACTTCACCTCGCCTGGACCAAAAGGATTTATCAAGAAACTCACCTTCATCGCACTGGGGCAGGTTCCAGTCGATCGTTCGGGTGGACGTCGTAGCGAAGCTGCACTTATTACAGGTCTCGAAGTTTTAGCTGGCGGCAATTCATTGGGAATCTATCCAGAAGGAACTCGTTCGCCAGATGGCCGTCTCTATAAGGGACGCACAGGCATTGCACGTCTAGCAATCGAATCAGGTGCACCTGTCGTTCCTATTGCGATGTTTAATACCGACAAGATTCAACCTAGCGGCACAGTGTTGCCAAAGGTGATGCGCGTTGGAATTACCTTTGGTGAGCCGATGTACTTTGAAGGCGATTCGACAGATCTTCAATATCTTCGTGAAGTAACTGATCAGATTATGAAGAGAATTCAGCAACTTTCAGGTCAAGAGTATGTTGATACTTACGCGGTAAAGCCGAAGAAGCACAGTTCAGATGAAGAGAACGATTAATTCTTCTCTAGCTCTGCGCGCTTAATAAGGTAGTTGCAGAGGTTGCACTCTGCTCCTGATTCAGGCATTGCGCCCTCAATGATCGTGATGAGTTCCTCAAGTAACGCAGTGAAAGTCTCTGTATCTCGCTCAACAGGAACATAGTGCTGGTTAACCCCGAAGCCATGCGAGTTCGAGGCAAGTTCACTTGTACCTGTCTCAGTAACTCCGGCGAGTTTCCAAATCAATAACCCCATAGATGAAACGGGAAAGGGCTTTCCTTTATCTGGATTCTCCAAGGCGTAGGCATATGCCTCTAATTGAGGGGCATAAAAGGGCCCATTATCGCGCTCGGAATCTGAGACTTTGCAATCGATGATTCCTACTGAACCATCTGTGTAATGGCCGAGTAGATCGTAGATTCCGAGAATCTTCCAACGTGTCTCAAATCCATTTACCTTTATTGGCGCGCTCTTTACCCATTGACCCCATTGCTTCACAACTCCAGCCTTGAGGGTTGGCGAAATATCTTCCATCGATGCGCGGCGGAAATGTTCTTCCTGTGAATCTGCCAGAGGCTTAACGAGTGGAAATTCCTTCTTGAGATCTAACTTAAACCAGTATTTGAGCCAGAGGCAACGGCGACAATTTGAGAGACCAAAAGTGAGGTCAGATGGTGCGATTGTCTCGCGTGCAGGTGTCTCTGGTTTCTTCATAGGGTGACTCTAATATCTTTTCTCGACATTTACTGTGCCTGAATGGCGCTAATCAAAACAAGTACTCCCAATGTAATCATCACAACACCACCAAAAGCTCTTAAAGATTCAAGTCGACGTGCATCCGTCGCAAGCCATTGACGCGCAGTTCCGGCCAGAAGCCCCCACGTGCCATCTGAGATAAATGCAAGGATGCAGAAGACGAGCCCCATGAAAAGTAATTGGGCAGTTACATTTCCACCATCGATATCTACAAATTGCGGAAGCACAGCGGCGAAGAAGACGATTGCTTTTGGATTGAGGACTCCAACCCAGAACCCATCGCGGATAGATTGCAGTGCGGTAGGAGTAACAGGACCCTGATTTGTCATATCTGCGGCATGGGCAGAGCGTTTGCGGATTGCATCGATCCCAAGGTAAATCAGGTAGAGCCCGCCACCCCATTGCACCGCAAGATATGCAAGGTTCGATCGCTGAAGAATCGGGCCTAATCCAAGTGCTACGAGAGTTGAGAGCACGAGAGAGCCAGAGACATTTCCGGCAACGGTAAGAACTGAAACCTTCCGCCCCCATGAGATAGCGCGTGCGATAACGAAGAGAACGCTAGGACCGGGAGCCAAGATGATGATCATCGCAGCCACGATGTACTCAGGTAGGCGCGTTGGAATCACTGGCTCAGGTTACGCCGGCGCGACTAGGGGAGTGTCGATTTGCCAGGGGAGAGCTTCTGAGGTTTACTAGCGTCTCGATATATCGACTAGATATATAAGACTAGATATATCTAAGGGATATGTTTATCCGGAATAGGCAGCAGATAGGAGCCCAATGAGATCACGCGCTGATTCACTCGAATTCGCCCTTCTTGGCCTTCTCTCGGAGTCGCCTCTCCATGGTTATGAGCTGAGAAAGCGCCTGGTGGCGATATTTGGCCCCTTCCGCGCCCTGTCATTCTCGGTCCTTTATCCGCAGCTAAAGCGGATGGTGATTGCCGAGACGATTGAAGCGAAAGAGATTGGCGTTACCTCAAAGAGAACCCGAATCGTGTACACGATTACAAAGAAGGGGCAGAAGCGCTTTGCTGAACTCAACGGATCCGTCACCGCTGAGGCTTGGGAAGATGAAGGTTTCGGTGTGCGCTTCGCCTTCTTTAGCCCGACAACCACGATGAATCGAGTTCGAATTCTTGAAGGACGGCTATCGCGTCTTCACGATAAAGCAAAAACAATGCGAGCCGAATTGGAATCGCACCCAGCTGGAATTGATAAATACCTCGAGGAGTGGCGCCGCTTCTCTCTCGAGTCTCTTGAACGTGAAATCACATGGCTTGAGGGAATGATAAAGAACGAGGGGAAGAAATAGATGAATATCAAGACAGAGACCGGAGATATCCGCGTCGCAATTGTTGGCGTTGGAAATTGCGCCAATTCATTGGTTCAAGGAGTTACATACTACAAAGATGCTGCAATCGATCAGGAAATCCCTGGCCTCATGCACGCTGTTATCGGAAATTACCATATTAACAACATTAAGTTTGTTGCAGCCTTCGATGTCGATGCAAAAAAGGTCGGACTCGATCTCGCTGATGCAATTTGGGCGAGCGAGAACAACACCATCAAGTTTTCACTCGTGGAAAAGACTGGCGTACCTGTAGAACGTGGCGTAACTCTTGATGGCCTAGGCAAGTACTACAAAGAGACTATTGCTGAATCTCCTGCAGCACCTGCCGATATCGTTGCACGCCTCAAGGAAGAAAAAGTAGATGTTCTTATCTGCTACCTCCCTGTTGGGTCAGAAGAGGCTGCAAAATACTATGCACAGTGTGCAATTGATGCAGGTTGTGCATTTGTTAACGCTCTTCCAGTCTTTATCGCCTCTGACCCAATCTGGGCGAAGAAGTTTGAAGATGCAGGACTTCCGATTGTGGGAGATGACATTAAGAGCCAGGTCGGAGCAACAATTACGCACCGAATCATGGCAAAGCTATTTCAAGATAGAGGAGTTCACCTTGACCGCACTTATCAACTCAATGTCGGCGGCAATATGGACTTTAAAAATATGCTCGAAAGAGATCGCCTCGAATCTAAGAAAATCTCAAAGACCAACTCGGTAACGTCTCAACTCGACCACGATATGGGTGCAAAGAATGTTCACATTGGCCCTTCTGATTACATTCCTTGGCTAGATGATCGT
>JBILBB010000005.1:0-20683 GCA_044353955.1 Candidatus Planktophila sp.
CAGTGCAAGGTCCTTTGTCATCTTTCCTTGTTCAACGGTCTCGATACATACACGCTCAAGAGTTGCTGTGAACTTCGCAAGCTCAGGATTGTTATCGAGCTTTGCGCGGTGGGCTAGGCCCTGTGTCCAAGCGAAGATTGAAGCGATTGGATTTGTTGAAGTCTCTTTACCGGCCTGGTGATCGCGATAGTGGCGTGTCACTGTTCCGTGAGCAGCTTCTGATTCGCAGATCTTTCCATCTGGAGTCATAAGCACAGATGTCATAAGTCCGAGTGAGCCATAGCCCTGTGCGACGGTATCTGATTGAACATCGCCGTCGTAGTTCTTACATGCCCAGACATATCCACCTTCCATGCGAAGTGACATAGCAACCATGTCATCGATGAGGCGGTGCTCGTACCAAATTCCTGCAGCATCAAACTGTGCCTTGAACTCTGCTTGGAAAATCTCTTCAAAGATATCTTTGAAGCGGCCGTCATAGGCCTTAAGAATTGTATTTTTTGTTGAGAGATAGACAGGGAACTTACGGAGAAGTCCGTAGTTCAAAGATGCGCGAGTAAAGTCGCGAATTGAATCGTCCACGTTATACATAGCCATTGCAACGCCAGATGACTCAAAGTCAAAGACGTTAAATTCTGTTGGAGCTGAGCCATCTGCGGGAACGAATGAGAGCGTGAGCTTTCCTGCTCCTGGAACCTTGAAATCGGTTGCGCGATATTGATCACCAAATGCGTGACGGCCAATAACAATCGGCTTAGTCCAATGAGGAACCAAGCGTGGAACGTTGCTGATAATGATTGGTTCGCGGAAGATTACGCCGCCAAGGATGTTGCGGATTGTTCCATTTGGAGACTTCCACATCTTCTTAAGGCCGAACTCTTTAACGCGTGCCTCATCAGGAGTAATCGTTGCGCACTTGATTCCGACGCCATGCTTCTGTATTGCACGAGCTGAATCAATGGTTACCTGATCATCAGTTGCATCGCGGTGTTCCATACCAAGGTCGTAGTACTCGAGATTTACATCGAGGTAAGGCAGGATCAAAGAATCCTTGATGAACTGCCACATAATGCGTGTCATCTCATCGCCATCGAGCTCTACAACTGTTCCTTCAACTTTGATCTTATTCATCTTTACATATCCTTCACATCTGCTTGTTTAGCGCGGACAGCTTCTGCTGCTTCCTTGAGAGATGCAACTTCGGAATCTGTCAGTGCGCTTTCAACAACTTTACGAATTCCGGCCTTACCAATCTCTGCTTCTACGCCAAGATAGACACCTGAAATCCCGTATTCGCCATCGACCCATGCGCAGACAGGCATGACATCACCTGAATCTTCAATAACGGCCTTGGCCATACGAGCTGCTGCTGCAGATGGCGCGTAATAGGCAGAACCTGTCTTAAGTAGTGCAACAACTTCAGCACCACCATTGCGAGTGCGATCAACGAGTTCATCGATCTCTACCTGAGATAACTTCTCAGAGAGTGCAACGCCATTGACTGTGCAACGACTTGGGACTGGAACCATGGTGTCGCCGTGTGAACCAAGGGTCAGAGTCTTTACAGATGAAACTGGAACTCCAATTTTTTCTGCAACAAAGTTGGTAAAGCGTGCAGTATCGAGCATTCCTGCCTGACCCATCACTCGATTCTTTGGAAAGTTTGTTGCAAGCTGCGCGAGTGCTGTCATCTCATCGAGTGGGTTTGAGACCACGATGATGACCGCGTTGGGTGAGTGCTTCGCGATATTTTCTGCAACGCCGCGAACGATGCCGGCATTTACTCCGATGAGATCCATACGGCTCATACCTGGCTTACGCGGAAGTCCAGCTGTAATGACAACGACATCTGAGTTCGCTGTCTTCTCATAACCAGCGCCTTCAGGTGTTGTTGTTGCGCCAATAATTTTTGTCTCAAAGCCTTCAATGGAGCGCGATTGATTCATATCGAGCGCTAGACCTTCGGGCTTTCCTTCGAGAATATCTGTGAGAACGACTTCATCGAAGATGTTGTACTCAGCGAGTCGAAGTGCTGTTGTTGAACCGTAGAAACCTGCACCTACAACGGTGACTTTCTTTGTCATAGCTGTCCCTTATTCCTTGACTTTAATTTGGTTTTATCTTGATATCGAGAGAACTCTACAACCCCTTAGGAAGTGCAATTGCCAGCCCAAAGAGTACGACAGCGATAGCCAGCGGAAGGTAGCGCTCAAATCTACGCTTTCCCCACTGAGCTAGAGCAATTGCTCCAGTTCCGAATGAGATCAGAAGTGCCCCGGTGCGAACAAAGCCGAGAATCCCGGCAAGTACACCGAGTGCGATAAGAATATATGCGATGCGAAGTTGAAGAGCAGTTATCTCTCGCATGCATCGACCACATTCATTAACAACATGGCGCGAGTCATTGGTCCGACTCCCCCAGGCATTGGCGCAACGAAAGATGCAAGGTTCATCACTGATGGATCAACATCTCCGACAAGACCCGCATCTGTACGAGAGATTCCGACATCGAGAACTACGGCGCCCGGTTTAATCATCTCGGCCTTAAGGAAATGTGCCTGCCCGATTGCCGCAACGACAATATCTGCGCGCTTTGTATGTGTAATCAAATCTTTTGTACCGGTGTGTGTCAGCGTTACCGTTGCATTCTCTTGCTTGCGAGTAAGAAGTAGCCCCAATGGACGTCCTACAGTGAGTCCCCGGCCAATAACAACGACATCTGCGCCAGCAAGTGGAATCTTGTAGTGGTTAATAAGTTCGACGATTGCACGAGGTGTACAAGGAAGTGGTGCGGCATATCCTGCAACAAGTCTTCCCAGATTTAAAGGGTGTAAACCATCGGCATCTTTATCAGGATCAATTGCTTCAAGAATCACCTGTGTATTAATCGCCTTCGGTAGAGGCAGTTGCACGATATATCCAGTGCACTCTTTAGCTGCATTGAGATCTTTAATCGCCGCCAAAAGATCGGCCTGCGTTGCACTTGCTGGAAGGTCTATGCGAATTGAATTAATGCCAACTTCTTGGCAGTCGCGATGTTTTCCACCGACATATGAGTGCGAACCTGGGTCATCACCAACAAGAACTGTGCCAAGGCCTGGCGTAATTCCACGGGCCTTAAGCGCTGTGGTGCGAACTGCGAGATCCTTTTTGATGGATGCAGCAAGTGCTCTTCCATCTAATATCTGCGCGCTCATATGACTATCTTAATCGCTCAGTTAAGCGTGAGAGAAATGTCGAGTTCCGGTAAAGAACATCGCAACGCCTGCCTTCTGCGCAGCTGCAATAACTTCCTCATCCCGCACGCTTCCGCCAGGCTGAACAATGGCGGTAACGCCTGCGGCGGTGAGAATCTCAAGGCCATCGGCAAATGGGAAGAATGCATCAGATGCACCAACGCTACCTGCAACGCGATCACCTGCACGATCTACTGCGAGCTTTGCAGAGTCAACGCGATTGACTTGACCCATCCCGATACCAACAGATGCGCCATCTTTCGCTAAGAGAATTGCATTGCTCTTCACTGCGCGCACTGAACGCCAAGCAAATTCAAGATCCTTCATCACAGAATCAGATACTGGCCCACCTGTTACTTGCTTCCAATTCTTGGGATTATCTCCTTCTGCATTAATAAGGTCGGTCTCTTGCACCAAAACACCACCAGAAACAGGTCGGAGTTCCAATGGAGAAATCTCTGTCTGTGTACAAGTAAGGATTCGAATCGATGGTTTGCGCATCAAGATTTCCAGGGCTGCTGGTTCGTAATCTGGAGCGATGATGACTTCGGTAAAGATTTGCGATAAAGGTTCTGCCATTGCAATAGTAACTTTGCGATTTGCGGCAACGACGCCACCGAAAGCTGAAACCGGATCGCAGAGATGCGCCTTCGCATAAGCATCGGCGATATCTGTACCCACCGCAATTCCACAAGGATTAGCATGTTTGATAATGGCAACACATGGTTCGGTGTGATCAAGTGCCGAACGCCATGCTGCATCGGCATCAGTGTAATTATTAAATGACATCTCTTTACCGTGCGATTGAACTGCGTTCACGATGCCGGCTGGGCCACCACGATAGATAGATGCACTCTGATGTGGGTTTTCTCCATAGCGCAACGAGTTCTCACGCTTCCAAATGAGTCCAAACCAATCGAGTGATTCAACGCCACTGCTGAGTGTCGAACCGAGCCAACTTGCAATTGTGAGATCGTATTCTGCAGTTGTGCGGAAAACTTCCAGAGCTAAACGCTTACGCTCTTCTGCCGTAAATCCACCAGCTTTAATGGATGCAATGACATGGTCGTACTGGGATTCATTGCAGACTACAGCTACTGAGCCGTGATTCTTCGCAGCACCGCGTAACATCGATGGTCCACCGATATCAATTTGTTCAATACATTCGGCAAAGTCAGCACCCGATGCAAGCGTCGCAGCAAAGGGATAGAGATTGATAACAACTAAATCAAAGGGCTCAATATCTAATTGCGCAATTGCATCTAAGTGCTCTGGATTACTCTGATCTGCCAAAATTCCTGAATGAATCTTTGGGTGCAGAGTTTTAACACGTCCACCCATAATCTCTGGGAAACCTGTATAGCTGCTGACTTCAATAACTGGGATTCCTGCACCCTGTAGCGTCTTTGCAGTTGAACCAGTGGAGAGAATCTCAACGCCGGCTTCGTTAAGTACGTGGCCGAGTTCTAGTAGTCGACCTTTATCGTAGACGCTGACAAGCGCTCTTTTAACTACTTTTCGATTAGCCATTGCTTTTCTCCATGTTGCTCAGTATCTGTGCAATGGTCACAACAATGAGACCTCGTTCCAGAATCTTAATGCGTTCGTGCAGTGACTCCTCGGTATCAGTGGCCAGTATTGCGAGTCGTTCCTGTGCAATTACTTCGCCTGTATCGAGGCCTGCATCAACCCAATGAATTGTCGTTCCAGTCTCCGTGGCTCCTGCAGCGAGGGCATCTCGAACAGCATGCGCACCCGGAAAGAGCGGCAGTAGTGATGGGTGGCTATTGATGACTATAAATCTCTCGACAATCTTCGGACTAAGAATACGCATAAATCCTGCACTGACAACGAGATCCGGCTTAAGCGCTGCGATAAGTGTCTCAATCTCGCGATCCCACTCTGAACGATCATCGAGCATTGGAATAACAAAGGATTCAACGGATGCAGAAAGTGCTCTATCTAAAACTTGGGCATCTGCCTTATCGGAGATTACTGCAACGATATCTGCATCAGTTAATTCATTCTCCCTGGCATCAAAGATTGCTTGCGCAAGTGTGCCGCTACCAGATGCAAGAATTACTACTCGCTTCACTGAGTGCCCTTATTGGAGCCCACTTTATTGAGAATAAAGGAGGTAGCTAAGAACCCGATTCCAATTTCAGCAATAATCGAGATCGCGAACTTCCAGATTGAAACGCCAACTGCACCCATCTCAGCAGTGATCAGCGATCCGCTACCTAAGTAAGCGAGAATAGTTAGCCCGGCTATAACAAAGATAAATGTCTGTATATACGTTACAAGTTCAAAGCCGCTAGCAAGATATGCCAAGAGCGCACCGACAGCAATAAAGAAAGCGATTCCAAGGAGTGCAAGCGGTTGACGATTGACAGGAAGAATGCCAAGTAGAGGAAGAGCAGGAATCTGTCCTAGTTCATGCCACCATGGTGAAACAATTGTTCCTGCACCGACAGCTAAGCCAGTTCCAGAAAAATACGCTGCTAGTGCGATTGCTGCATTGGGTAGATAGAGAATGTTGAGAAGCAGTAGAAGTACTCCACCAAATATTCCAGGTTGCAACGAGATTGTTATGTTCTTTACCTGGTCAAGATTAAGCCAGATTAAAGCAGATACCGCAATCAGTGATGTTCCGAGGATAAGTGCCAGTAGGCGCGATGCGATTCGCAAGGTACGCGAAGGCGCGAACCGCACACCCGCTGTCATCGTTGCAAAGAGCGCAATGACAAATGCAAAGACCGGAGCTAAATACCATTGCGGTGAAATCGACTCTGATCTACTTGCAAATGCAAGAGCTGTAGCAAGCGCTGCGTAGAAAGTTGCGAAGGTTAGTCGAACGCTATTGAGATCGTGATAGTCGCCCTTTAATCTATCTAACGCACGTAGAAATGAAGTACGGATGACGATAAAGGGCAGAAAGATTGCACCGATGGGTAGGTAGGTTAAGTAACCAGTAATTCCTGTGGGTGGAAGGGCTAATTGAAATGGAATGTGGTGAGCACCGAGCCAAATCCAGACAGCCCCACGAATCGGATCTGTCGTACTGCCACTTGCGCTACCAGCTGTCGCCCAAGCAATCAGTGCAATAAATGAGAATGGAAGAATCAGGAAAGCTGCGCTACGTAGCGCATGAGACAACGAGACCGAGAGGACGCGTTGCATCGTGAAATTAACGACCTAGGATGTCGCGCATCAACTGCGCAGTTTCACTTGGTGTCTGTCCAACCTTTACTCCTGCAGCTTCCAGAGCATCTTTCTTAGCCTGCGCTGTTCCTGAAGAACCAGAGACGATTGCGCCAGCGTGGCCCATCGTCTTTCCTTCAGGTGCTGTAAATCCTGCCACATAACCAACTACTGGTTTTGTTACATATTCAGAGATAAATGCAGCGGCACGTTCTTCAGCATCTCCACCGATTTCACCGATCATCACGATTGCCGTTGTATCTGGATCATCTTGGAAAGCGCGAAGGCAATCGATATGAGTTGTTCCGATAACGGGGTCTCCACCGATACCAACTGCAGTTGAGAAACCGATATCGCGGAGCTCGTACATCATCTGATACGTAAGTGTTCCTGACTTTGATACAAGCCCAATTGGTCCGCGCTTAGTGATATCTGCAGGAATGATTCCGACATTTGATTGCTCTGGGCTAATAAGTCCTGGGCAGTTAGGTCCGATGATCTGCGTCGTTCCAGCTTTCAATGAGTAAGCATAGAAGTATGCAGAGTCATGAACTGGAATTCCTTCAGTGATAACAACAACGAGTGGCATTTTGGCATCGATTGCATCGATAACAGCTGCCTTTGCAAATTTAGGTGGAACGAAAACTACTGAGACATTTGCACCAGTTGCAGCCATGGCTTCTGCCACAGTGTTGAAGACTGGAAGAGTTGTTCCGTCGATATCGACGCTCTGTCCGCCCTTACCTGGCGTTACTCCGCCTACGACCTTGCTGCCTGAAGCGAGCATGCGACGTGTGTGCTTTGTTCCTTCAGAGCCGGTCATGCCCTGAACGATGATCTTGCTAGAAGAGTTAATAAAGATTGACATTACTTTGCCGCCAATTCTGCAGCACGTGATGCTGCTCCATCCATAGTTTCAGCTTGCTCAACCAGCGGGTGGTTAGCTGCATTAAGAATTGCGCGACCTTCGAGAACATTATTTCCATCAAGGCGAACGACGATCGGCTTTGTAGCCTTTGAGCCAAGAAGCTCGAGCGCCTGCACGATGCCATTTGCAACAGCATCGCAAGCAGTGATTCCACCAAATACATTTACGAATACGCTCTTTACATCAGGATCTCCAAGAATGATTGAGAGTCCATCTGCCATTACTTGAGCAGATGCACCGCCACCAATATCGAGGAAGTTTGCAGGGCGCATGCCACCGAACTTTTCTCCGGCGTAAGCAACAACATCGAGAGTCGACATCACAAGTCCGGCACCGTTTCCGATGATTCCGACCTGACCGTTATCGAGCTTTACATAGTTAAGGCCCTTTTCCTTCGCGGCAGCTTCAAGCGCGTTGGCAGTGTCGTGATCGACTAGTGCTTCATGGCTTGGCTGGCGGAAATCAGCATTTTCATCGAGAGTGACTTTTCCATCGAGTGCAACGATGCGTCCATCTTCTGTCTTAACTAGTGGGTTTACTTCTACAAGAGTTGCATCCTCTGACTGGAATGTCTCCCAGAGCTTTACCAAAACATCTGCAACTTGATCTGCAACATCCGCAGGGAACTGTGCCTGAGCAACAATCTCTTTCGCCTTTGCTAGTGAGATTCCATCAACTGCACTTACCGGAACCTTCGCCAACTTCTCTGGCGCAGTATGTGCAACTTCTTCAATATCCATACCACCGGCAACTGATGCCATAACAAGGAAGGTGCGGTTAGAACGATCGAGCAAAATTGAAACGTAGTATTCAGATGCAATCGGAGCAGCTTGAGCAATCATCACTTTATGAACGGTGTGGCCCTTGATATCCATTCCAAGAATTGCAGCTGACTTCTCTTTTGCATCCGCTGCATCAACTGCAAGCTTTACGCCGCCAGCCTTTCCGCGTCCACCAACTTTTACCTGTGCCTTTACGACAACTTTGCCGCCCATCTTTGCAGCTGCGTCGTGCGCTTGATCTGCTGTCGTTGCAACTGCTCCAAGTAATACTGGAACAGAGTGCTTCTCAAAGAGATCGCGGGCTTGGTATTCGTAGAGATCCACAGATGGGCTCCTTTAAATTGATTTAAAGATGGTTGAAAAGGACGTTGAACCGAGAGCCCAATCTTAAGTCCTAATTTATAGAGCTGTGACAGGGGCATAGCGCAGCAGCAAGCGCTTATCTCCGTAGGCACCGAAGTTGATTGTCGCCTCTGATTTATCACCTTCACCTGCTAGAGCAACAACTGTTCCGAGGCCGAAAGTGTCATGAGACACACGTTGACCAACCTCGAGAACCATCGCCGTTGATTTTCTGCCAGTGGCGCGAGGTGGTGGCCCTGAAGGCAGCCTTGATTTCTTTACCGCTGATGTTGTGGTGAGAGTTGAACGACCTTCATTCTGCCATTCAATAAGTTCTGCTGGAATCTCATCAAGGAAGCGAGATGCAGGGTTGTACTTTGGAGTTCCAAAAGTTAAACGGTATTCGGCACGCGAAATATAGAGGCGCTTCTCGGCGCGAGTTAAACCAACGTATGCAAGGCGTCGCTCTTCCTCAATCTCTTTGGGGTCATCAAGTGTTCGTGCATGGGGAAAGATTCCATCTTCCATACCGGTAAGAAACACTGTTGGAAATTCCAGGCCTTTTGCCGTGTGCAGCGTCATTAACGTGACAACTCCCCCATGGTCCGCGCCGTCAGGGATCTCATCAGCATCTGCAACGAGCGAAACTTTTTCGAGGAAGCCAGAGAGTGATATCTCTTCATCTTCGCCGAGTTCATCAAATGGTCGCTCTTCATACTCCATCGATGCAGAGACAAGTTCCTTGAGGTTCTCAACGCGGACCTCATCTTGAGGATCTTTACTGGCCTCAAGTTCTGTTAGCAGCCCTGATTGTTCGAGGACTGCTTCGATAATGACTGAAGGTTTTACCTTTGCTTCAACGAGCGTTGCAAGGGCTACAAGCATTGATGTGAAACTCATAATCGATTGCGCTGCTTTATTGGGAACTGCCGTCGCTTCCGATACCCGCAAGAGCGCGTTCCAGAAAGAGATTCCGTGTAGCGCCGAGAAAGCTTCGACTTCTTCAAGGGCTCGGTCGCCTACGCCGCGCTTAGGGAAATTAACAATGCGGCGTAGCGATACTTCATCATCGGGGTTCGCTAAGACTCGAAGGTAAGCAAGTAAATCCTTAACCTCTTTACGTTCGTAGAATCGAAGACCACCAACAACTTTGTAAGGAATAGCAGCACGCATAAAGATTTCTTCAAAGATACGAGATTGGGCGTTGGTGCGATAGAAGACGGCGGTATCACCTGGGTTTGAATGGCCCATATCCTGCAATGAGCGGATCTCGCCCTTAACAAATTCAGCTTCATCGTATTCAGACTCTGCAACATATCCTGTGAGTGGCGCACCGGATCCCGCATCTGACCAGAGGTTCTTCTCTTTACGTGATTCATTCTTGGTGATTACTGCGTTTGCAGCGTTGAGAATATTCTGGGTTGAGCGATAATTCTGTTCGAGAAGAACGGTTGAAGCATTTGGATAATCGACCTCAAATTGCAGAATATTGCGAATAGTTGCGCCGCGGAATCCATAGATGGATTGATCGGCATCGCCCACAACGCAGAGCTCGGCTAATGGGAAACCATCTCCTTCTACGCCGGTGAGCTCTTTAATTAAGACATACTGCGCGTGATTGGTATCTTGATATTCATCGACCAAGATGTGGCGAAAGCGCGATCTAAAGCGAGCCTTCGCTTCAGGGAATTTCTGCAGGACCTGCACCGTCTTCATAATCAGATCATCAAAATCCATTGCATTTGCTTGCTGCAGGCGCTTTTCATACAAGGTATAGACATCGGCGACAATCGTTTCAAATTGATTTGTTGCAGCAGATAAAAATTCATACGGAGTCTGTAGCTCATTCTTCGCATTGGAAATCAGGTTTTGAAATTGACGGGCTGGGTAGCGCTTTGGATCTAGGTTGAGAGTCTCCATCACTCGCGAGATGAGCTTCTGTGAATCAGCTGAGTCATAGATGCTAAAGGTGCTGCTGTAACCCAGGCGCTCTACCTCTTGTCGCAACATACGCACACATGATGAGTGAAAAGTTGAGACCCACATTGATTTTGCGATGGGGCCAACGAGTTCTGTGACTCGCTCTTTCATCTCGCCAGCAGCTTTATTGGTGAAGGTAATTGCAAGAATTTCGTAGGGACGCACTTCTCGTCGAGCCATAATGTAGGCAATCCGTCGAGTAAGAACTCGAGTCTTTCCAGAACCAGCACCTGCAACTACTAAGAGAGGTGTTCCGGCATGAAAGACAGCCTTCTGTTGCTGCGGATTAAGTCCGTCTAGCAATGGGTCGGTCGCAGTCATGTCGTTCGGACTCATGGCGGGGAGTCTATTAGGATTCACCCACACGTAGAGAAAGTTGCATTGTGGAGCCGTTAGCAGATTCAGAAATCAAGCGCGTTTTAGTCGTTAATGCTCACCCAGATGATTCAGATTTCGGTGCATCCGGAACTATTGCTCAGTGGGTTAAGAAGGGCATTGAAGTCACTTATGTACTCTGCACAAATGGCGATCAAGGCGGCGAAGAATCTGAATACTCCAAGGAAGAAATGCCTGCGGTTCGTCAGCGCGAACAACGTGCGGCATGCGCTGTCCTCGGTATCTCTGATGTCACATTCCTCAATTATGTAGATGGTCATCTCGAAGCAACTATCGCTCTTCGCAAGGATATTGTCCGCCAGATTCGTCGCGTAAAACCAGATCGCATCGTGTGCCAATCTCCTGAACGTAATTGGGAGCGTATTGGTGCAAGCCATCCCGATCACTTAGCTGCAGGCGAGGCAACAATTCAGGCTGTCTATCCTGATGCTCGTAACCCATTTGCATTTACAGATTTGTTAGAAGCTGAAGGGCTGCAGCCATGGAAGGTGAAAGAAGTATGGATGCAGGGCCATGCCCATCCAGATCACTTTGTAGATATCACTTCTACCTTCGATGTTAAGGTCAAAACACTTAAAGAACATGCATCACAAACTTCTCACAATACGGAGCTTGAAAATATGCTCCGCGAATGGGGTCAGCGCAATGCAGGTCTTGGCGGATTACCAGAAGGTCGTATCGCTGAAGCTTTTAAAATCGTAAATACAAATTAGACAATTTCAGTTAAATACTGAAGGTATCTACTCCTGCACCGTTCTTGCTTCTCTTGATCTTTCCATAGGATTCCAGGACTTCCAGGTGTCCCAGAACTGGATAAACGAGGTACTTATAGACAGGTTCTGGCCACGGTCCCATTCGATCGTGAGCGATTTCAATCAGTTCTAACATAGTTATGGGTTTACCAGCAGCTTGAATTGTCTCGAAACAGATTTTCTCAATTCGATCTGTATATGCAAGTGATAGATCAAGAAAATCAAGACCTAGCTGACCTTTATAGCGTGGGTAATGAGAAGTGAGTACTTCACTTGGTTTGTAAGCTTTAAGCAATCGAATAGATGAGCGGTAGGCCTCGACGAATCTATATGTTGGCGGGAAAGCTGGAGCACCATCTGCAAGGAGTACTGACTCTCCTAGAACCGCATCTCCAATGATTACAACGCCAGTTTGCTCATCTAAAACAGATAGGTGTCCCCATGAGTGTCCCGGCGTGTGAAGTATTTCAACCATACGACCGCCTAAGTCGATGCGTTCGTTACCTGCAAAACCAATATCAATCTTCGTCTCAAAAGCTACAGTGCGGATAAAATCAAGAACTTCCTGTGACTCAGCGAAATCATGATCATGAGCAAATTCGTTATAACGGTCATCAATCATGAGCTGCAAATTTTCAATCATCGGGCGATCTCGCTCGCCGCAACAGATAAGAGCATTTGGCATCAGCTCCTTTACAGCCGCATTGCCGCCCATATGATCATAATCAGAGTGTGTGTTGAGTGCATAGCGAACTTTACTCAGCGAGAGTTTATGTTCTTTAAAATAAGGAACTAGCGTTTCGCGTATCGAGGCATCATAACCAGTATCAACAATCAGGATTTCTTCCTTGCCCACAATTGCATAGATCGCAACATAGCGAAGTCCAATCGGACATTCAATGCGGTGTAACCCTGGGAGTATTTCCATTTCTTGACTCTCCTATCTTCCCTTGAATTGTGGGGTTCGTTTTTCAGCAAATGCAGCGCGACCTTCATCGCTATCTTCAGTTGTGAAGCAGTATGCGAAAGTATCATTCTCGTATTGAAGCCCAATTTCAATAGCAGTCGACATAGAAACTCGCACAAGATGCTTTGCAAGCTCTGCAGCGATGGGAGCATTTCCTGAGTAGGTAAAGTCAGCTTTACTTCCGGCCCCAGTTTTAAAAGTGCCTTTAGTACGTAGCGCGCCCACCTGATATATCGAAGGTAAAGCCAGTTGTGAATGAACAGGCCGGTGATGCCATAAAGGCGATCATCTCGGCAACTTCCTCTGATTCTCCGATACGCCCCATAGGAATTCGAGAGATCATATATTTCATCGTATCTTCAGTTGTGTTCTCGTTAATCGCTGTGCGAATAACAGCTGGTGCTAATGAGTTGATTACTACTCCAGATGCTGCAGCCTCTTTCGCCACACCTTTTACATAACCAATAAGTCCTGCCTTTGCAGTGTTGTACGGAGACATCCCAGGGTTGCCCTCTTTACCTGCGATAGATACAACTTGAACAATACGGCCGTACTTACGCTCTTTCATAAGGGGCATCACTGCCTGGGTAATCCATATTGCTCCGAAGAGATCGATAGTCAGAGGCTTAAGGAATTGATCCCAAGTAATGTCTTCTGTTTGCATTCCAGTAGGTCCAGTAATGCCACCGGCATTTACCATCGAATCAATCCGGCCATGTTCTTTCTCAATGGCTTTAATTGTTGAACGTACATTTTCTTCAGATCCTAAATCGAAGAGGCTGTATGAAGCGCTGCCACCACTGCCTTTAATCTCATCCACCACTGATTTCAGCCCAGATTCATTAACATCTAGAGCCACCACGTGAGCACCACGGCTTGCCAGCAGTACTGCTGATGCTCGACCGATTCCACTTGCGGCGCCCGTTACGACGGAGATCTGTCCAGTTACGGAGGTAAGGTCTTGTGACATTGTCAGCCCTTCGGTTATGCGCAATAAAACTTCTAGCGCCTATTGAGTATTTACTCTAATTTACACTAACTTGAATTCAGTAGAAATCTTGTTTCCGAGTCATTTTTAAGGGGCCAGCTGCGTATTTGCCGGTCCTGAGTTAGATACTTTGATTATTACTACCGCTCATAACGGTGAAGTCGATGCTCCATCACAGGCCGGCATGACCTTCATCTGCAAGCCTGGCGTGAAAGGAGTTGTGACCAATCTCTTCCCTATGTAAGTAAATGGGTGGTTACACTTGCGCTTAACTTTTATTCACTGCGGAAATTGACTTCGCCTTAAGAGATTGGTCTACACAATTGGCTAACTGGCCTTCAACTCGAGATCCAAAAGGACCGATGAAGAAGTCGATCGCGCTGCTGAAAAATCAAGGTGTACAGAGCCAGGATGCTGATGCAATTCCAGAATCAGCAAAGCGATTTAAAGATGGCAGCCGCTGGAAGATTGAAATTCCATCGGTCGAAGGCCCAGCTGCTTTTCAAGTCGTCTTGGATGAAGCGAAGAAACGTAAGTTAAAGATTGATCGAATTTCTCAGGGTTCAGGCATCATGATGCAGACCGATGCTGAAATCAAAGAGATGGTGGCAATCGGTAAGAAGGAAAAGATTGAGGTCTGTCTCTTTGTCGGCCCTCGCGCAGCGTGGGATATTGGAAAACAGCCCGTCTCTTCTGCCGGTGGGGTTGCTGCTCCAACTTTGCGCGGTGCTGATCAACTTCGGTATGCAGTTGAAGATGTTCTGCATGGAGTAAGCCTTGGACTTCGTTCTGTCCTTGTCGGAGATTTAGGACTACTTGCAGTTCTTGGCGAGGCAAAGAATAAAGGGGATCTTCCAAAAGATTTCATCTTAAAGACTTCCGTTGCTCTTCCATGTACTAATCCTGCAACTGCAAAGATTCTTGAAGATTTGGGTGCTTCGACACTCAACCTTGCAACAGATTTGTCACTTCAACAAATCGCTGCAATCCGTGCCCAGGTAGATGTGCCGCTAGATGTGTACGTTGAAGGTCCCGATGATTTCGGTGGAGCTGTGCGTCATTATGAAGTACCTGATTTAGTTCGAGTGGCTGCCCCTGTTTATCTGAAATTTACAGTGCGCAACTCCCCTGGTTTATACCCTGCAGGAGGTCACATCCAGGGTCTCGTTGAATCCACTGCACGCGAACGTGTTCGCAGAGCATCAATCGGACATTCGATGCTCACTCGCTACGACTACAAAGCGTGAGTTATTTAGGAATGAGCGTCGAACTCCTGAATGAAGATACCGTGGTCGCGTATCTGCAATCCCGTGGAGTGATTTCATTTACGGAAACAGCTACGGTAGAGGTTCTCACTGGTGGGGTTTCCAATGTAGTACTTGCCGTCCAAACTAAGTCGAAAGATTTAGTTTTAAAGCAGGCTTTAGCCGAATTAAAGGTTGCAACTAAATGGGAGGCGGATCAACGCAGGGCGATCGTTGAAGCCCATGCAATAGAGACTTTTCATGCGCTCTCACCAGATCAAGTTCCTGCGCTAGTTGATTACGACCCAGAAGTTTTTACCTTAGTTCTTCAACGAGTTCCGCACTCAGCGACTGTCTGGAAATCAGATTTACTTGAGGGAACTATCTATCCTGAGATCGGCGCGAAACTCGGTCATACCTTGGCTACGTGGCATAACTTCGGCCTTAGTTCAGAAGTCGCTCGTAAGAATTTCTCTGAAGATTTACTCTTTGAGCAACTTCGCATTACGCCCTTCTACGGAACTGTTGCCGGAAAAAATCCAGAATTATCTCCAAAAATTATGAGCCTTGTGAATGAATTAAAGAGTGAGAAAACAACGTTAGTTCATGGAGACTTTTCACCCAAGAACATCATGATTAGCCAAGACCGTGACGTATTCATATTAGATTTCGAAGTGACGCACACTGGCAATCCCGTATTTGACCTGGCATTTCTCACCGCGCACTTACTCTGTAAGTTTTTCCGAGAAGAAGATCCGGTTAAGCGCGAGAGTCTTCGTCAAACAGCTCAAGAATTTCTGGCGGCATACGATGCACAGAGTGAGGTAACGCATTCTCCTACTCTTGCCTGGCACACCGCTCTGATTGCTCTTGCTCGTGTTGAAGGAACATCACTGGTCAATTACTTGGATGACTCTGCGCAACACCGGCTGGCTAAGCACTGCAAGAGTGCACTTTCACGTGAAGTTCCATTGAATTTACTAGAGCTATTCAGTGAAGGAATCTGATGAAGATTACAAAGGTGCATGGATATCAAGTCCTTGACTCACGGGGGCGACCAACAGTTGCTGCCTCCATCGCACTTGATGACACTTCGATACACACTGCCCGTGTTCCCTCGGGAGCTTCCACCGGCGCCCATGAAGCGGTCGAGTTACGTGATTCTGGAACACCGCTTGCAGAGAAGTTCTACGGTGGTAAATCAGTATTTGGTGCAATTGCAAATGTGAATACAATTATCGCACCCGCGCTCCTTGGAAAAGAAATTTCTCTTGAAGAAGTAGATCGCATCATTAAAGGAATTGATCCGTCAGAAAACCACAGCGGATTAGGTGCCAATGCCACACTCGCAGTTTCTCTTGCGGCTGCAAAAGCGGAGGCCCATAGCAAGAATCAATCTCTTGCCCGACTCTTTACACCAAAGGGCGATCTCTTATTGCCAATGCCTATGGTAAATATCCTCTCTGGTGGAGCTCACGCCAATCGCACGCTAGATATTCAAGATGTTTTAGTTCTCCCACATGGCGCTAAGAGTTTCTCTGAAGCGCTCTCATGGATTGTTGCAATACGTGAACTTGCTGCTTTTCGTGGCCGTGAAAAAGGTCTCGTAACTCATCTTGTTGCTGATGAAGGTGGTCTCGGTATCCCATTTGATTCAATAGAAGGCGCCTGTTCATTTGTAGTCTCATGTATCCAGGAAGTTGGGCTCAAACCAGGAGTAGATGTTTCACTCGCTCTTGACATTGCCTCTACCCAATTCTTTACTGGAGGAAAGTACGAATTACAGAATGCCAAGAAAAGTTATGCGCCAGAAGAATTTGTTGACTTCATCGCATCTCTTGTTAAGAATCAACCGATTATCTCTATTGAAGATCCTTTTGCAGAAGATGATTGGAACTCATGGAGTAGCTACGCAGAGATTGCGCCACAGCAATTGCAATTGCTCGGTGATGACCTTTTCACGACGAGCCCATCACGACTTGAACGTGGAGTCAGCGAGAAGAGCGCAAATGCGATTCTCATAAAGCCAAATCAGAACGGGCTCGTCTCTGACACTCTTCGCGTTCTAGAAAGCGCCCACAGGGCTGGCTTTAAGACTGTAGTTTCTGCTCGTTCGGGAGAGACTGAAGATAGCTGGCTTGCAGATTTAGCTACAGGCTGGAAGGCGCAACAGATTAAAGTCGGTTCGACTCATGGCTCTGAGCGCAATGCAAAGTGGAATCGCTTGCTTGAGTTAGAGGCTACAGAAGAGACGAAGTTCGCCCAACCTTTTTAAGCAGCGCCCTTTTAACTAGTGTGAGTTAACTAGTGTGAGTTAACTAGTGTGAGTGACGAGGAATTCCCGATCCACTTCCACCTACAAGGAAGTCAAAGTCGGCGCCCAAGTGTGCTTGCTGAACATGTTGCACATAAAGTCGTGACCAACCGCGATCAGGAAGCTCATTGGGATTGCTCCACTTTCCGCGACGTTCGGCAAGTACCTCTTCGGTGACATGCAAGGTAAGAGAACGATTTGGAACATCGAGTTCGATTTCATCTCCATTTTCAACGAGCGCAAGCGGCCCTCCAGCTGCACCTTCTGGTGAGACGTGAAGTACAACGGTGCCGTATGCAGTTCCACTCATGCGAGCATCAGAGACGCGCACCATATCGGTAATACCCATCTCAAGAATTTTCTTAGGTAGAGGCATATTTCCAACTTCAGGGAAACCTGGGTATCCCATTGGGCCTGCATTGCGAAGTACCAGAACAGTATCTGGAGTGACATCTAGATCTGGATCATCGGCAACTTCCAAATACTCTTCAATGCGATCGAAGACCATTGCAACACCTCGATGTTGCAAGAGTGAAGGAGTTGCTGCAGAAACTTTGAGAACTGCACCATCTGGAGCGAGCGAGCCACGCACCACAACAATTCCAGAACCAGCTTTTTGGAACGGAGTGGCGAACGGAGTAATGACATCGTCATTCCATGATTTAGCGTTCTCAATATTCTCTGCCACAGTCTTTCCAGAAACAGTCATCTGGTCGGTATGAAGAAGACCCTCAATCTCTTTCATCACTGCAGGTAGACCGCCAGCATCAAAGAACTCTTCCATCAAGTACTCACCTGATGGCATGAGATTTACGAGGACTGGAACCTCTCGGGCGAGACGATCGAAGTCTTCGAGCTCTAGCTTCACGCCGATTCGGCCAGCGATCGCAAGTAAGTGAACAACTGCATTTGTAGAGCCACCAATTGCAGCGTTAACGCGGATTGCATTTTCAAATGCTTCTCGAGTAAGAATTTTCGACAGTTTCTGATCTTCATGCACCATCTGAACGATGCGACGGCCTGCTTCATGAGAAGTCGAATATCTGCGAGCGTCCACTGCAGGAATTGCCGCACTTCCTGGCAGCTGAACACCTAGCGCTTCAGTTACACATGCCATAGTTGAAGCAGTACCCATAGTCATACAGCTACCGTTTGAACGAGCTGAACAGCTCTCCATCGCAAAGAATTCTTCAATAGTCATCTTGCCAGCGCGAAGTTCTTCGCTGTATTTCCAGACAGCGGTGCCAGAACCAAGAGTCTTTCCTTGGTAGCGACCATTAAGCATTGGTCCACCAGTAATCATCAAGGTTGGAAGATCCACACTTGCCGCTCCCATGAGTAATCCTGGAGGTGTCTTATCGCAACCAGCGAGAAGCACGACGCCATCTAAAGGATTTGCACGAATAAGTTCTTCGGCCTCCATCGCAAGTAGATTGCGGAATAACATTGTTGTTGGGCGCATGATTGGCTCACCCAGGGACATCGCAGGAAATTCAAGTGGAAATCCGCCGGACTCCCAAACACCGCGCTTGACCGCCTCGGCGACTCGATTGAGGTGGCCATTGCAAGGATTGAGTTCAGACCACGTTGATGCGATTCCAATAACTGGTTTATTGATGAAGACATCTGGTGCATACCCTTGGTTGCGTAGACGTTCGCGGTAGATAAAGCCATGCTTATCCTTTAGTGCAAACCAGTTTTCGCTTCTACGAGCAAAGACTTCCTCGGACACAATTGCCTCCTGATATTTAAATCACTAACTTGTCTGATGTGATGAGTTGATTCTATTGTGAGATACCTACCGTTGACTAGAGCGTGCAGTCTTTAAACATTTGTGAATTTGGTGATAACCTGCACTTGTTGGTAATTTTCACTCGCATCAGTTGAATTCAACGCTACCTAGAGAGAACGGGAAAAAAATGCGCATTGCACGACTTGGAGAGATTCATCATGAGAAACCAGCCATTATTTGTGATGAATCAGAGGCAGTTTTTGTTGATGACATCATCTCTGATTGGAATCGTACAGAGCTTGAAAATGGGGCGATGGAGAAGATCCGTGCCCTTGATATCAGCAACCGCCCACGTGTAAGGATCGCTGACTATCGCCTTGGATCTCCAGTTGCTCGACCTACAAAAGTTGTCTGTATCGGTTTGAATTATGCCCAGCACGCAATTGAAACAGGAGCTACTCCTCCACCAGAGCCTGTTGTCTTTATGAAAGCGCCCGACACAGTAATTGGCGGAAATGACGACATCATCGTTCCTCCTAATTCGCTCAAGACTGATTATGAAGTTGAACTCTGTGTTGTGATTGGCAAGCGCGCTCTTTATTTGAAATCTGAAGAAGAAGCTGCTCAGCACATTCTTGGATACACAATTTCTCAAGATGTATCAGAGCGCTACTGGCAGGTTGAACGCAGCGGTCAGTGGATGAAGGGAAAGTCATTTCCAACATTTAATCCAATGGGACCTTGGATTGTTACTGCAGATTCGTATGATCCGACAGATGTTGCGCTTTCGTGCAAGGTCGATGCTGAGATGCGTCAGGATTCACGGACCAGCGATTTGATTTTCAAAATCAATCATTGCATCTGGTACCTGTCACAATTTATGGAGCTACACCCAGGTGATGTCGTCAATACGGGAACACCACAAGGTGTTGGTATGGGCTTTAACCCAACCAAATTCCTCAAAGGCGGCGAAGTAGTTGTGACAACGATTGAAGGAATTGGAACAATTACTTCAAAGGTTCGTAACGCCTAAACTATCTGACTATTGCAGATTCGATTGCAACTTTAATCTTCGGCTTGCCGATTCCGCTGGGATCATCAACGCCCTTTGATGCAATGAATTTCAAAACATCAAGGCCTTTGGTGATCTTTCCCCAGATTGTGTAAGAGGGCCCAAGAGCTGGAGAGTCTGCAAAGACGAGGAAGAACTGGCTGCCATTCGAATTTGGATTCTGTGGTCCAGAATTTGCCATCGCAACTGTGCCAGCGGGATAAGGCAGAGCTTGACCTATTGGTAGGTTCTCATCTCCGTAAGTGAACCCCGGACCCCCATTGCCTTGTGCAGTTGGGTCTCCACATTGGAGCATGTAGAAACCAGAGACTGCTTCACGGTGACAGAGAGATTTATTGTAGTAACCAGCGCGTGCGAGAGCTGAAATCTGTGTCACTGTAAATGGCGCCTTTGGATCGAGCGCAATCTCAACGACGCCACAATTTGTTCGAAGGATTAATTGTTTCGGAAGCTTCTTTGCAACTGTTTGTGGCGGATTGGTCTTCATAGGTGCGTGTGGCTTCGCAGTTGTTGGCTTGCAGAGAATCTTTGAGGGTTTTGCAGCTTGAGCCGGAGCGAAAGAGAGTGAAGAAAGCAGAAGGCTTACAAATAAAGTGGTTACAGTAATTCTCTTCATAGCTTAACTACTCACTCCCACTCGATAGTTGCTGGCGGCTTACTAGTTACATCAAGAACGACGCGATTTACCTCACGAACCTCGTTGGTAATCCGCGTTGAAATTTTCTCGAGCACATCATAAGGAAGGCGAG
>JBILBB010000120.1:0-3802 GCA_044353955.1 Candidatus Planktophila sp.
AGGTCTATACGAGCGCGGACACATTAAGAACTCAATCAAATTCAATTGGCACACAGATCTCGTTGATACCGTCAACCGCGACATCATCAATGCAAAGAACTTCAGCAAGCTTGTACAGAAGTCAGGTATCAGCGATGACACAACTGTTGTTCTCTACGGAGATAAGAACAACTGGTTCGCTGCATGGGGCGCTTGGATCTTCAACATCTACGGTCAGAAAGATGTTCGAGTTCTAGATGGTGGTCGCGTTAAGTGGGAGAAAGATGGTCGTGCACTTACAACAGCTGTCCCTACATTCCCAGCAGGAAACTTTGTAGCGAACAAGGCTGACAAGACACTTCGTGCAACGCTGATTAACGACGTTCTTCCAGTTGCTAAGAAGCGCGTAAAGGCTGATCTCATCGATATTCGCGGTGCAGATGAGTACAACGGCAAAATCTTCGCGGCTCCTGGATTCCAAGAGCTTGCAGTTCGTGCAGGTCACATCCCAGGTGCAATCAATGTCCCTTGGGGTGCAAATGTAAATACAGATGGAACATTTAAGACTGTTGCAGAGCTGAAGAAGCTCTACGCAGATAAGGGTGTAGATGGAAAGCAGAACATCATCACTTACTGCCGTATTGGTGAGCGTTCATCACTTACATGGTTCGTTCTTAGCGAAATCCTCGGATATGAAGTTAAGAATTACGATGGTTCATGGACAGAGTACGGAAACTCAGTCGGTGTTCCAATTGTTAACAATGCAGGAACCATTTGGGGAGCAGCGTAATTAATACTCAAAGTCAGGTAGAGAAGGGCCTCGGAAATTCCGAGGCTCTTCTTCCTGTCTTCACTAAAGCTGAAAAGATTAGAACAGCTATTTCAGCAGCTGTGATTGTTGCTTTACTTGGCCTTGCCTTCTATCTCTCATCAACTGAAAGCGCAGGCACCGCGCCAATCTCATTGCTCATCGGAGTAAGTCTTGGACTACTTCTAGAGCGCGGACGTTTCTGTTTCTTCTGCATCTTCCGCGAGGGCATCGAAGATAAGAACACAACTCCCTTTCTATCGGTCCTTGTTGCAATCGCAACAGGTGCAATCGGTTACTCAATAATCTTTGGTCAATTTCTTCCAGATACAACATCTGATCGCCTTCCACCTGCAGCCCACATTGGACCAGTCAGTTGGGTCTTAGCGGTAAGCGCATTTACCTTCGGTATCGGAATGGCGCTATCTGGTGCATGCATCAGCGGCCATCTCTATCGACTTGGTCAGGGTTACTTACGTGCAATCCCTGCACTTATTGGAACGCTCATTGGATTCGTTCTCGCATTTCTTACTTGGAATTGGCTCTACCTTCGCGCAGTAGCGGATGCTCCAACAATCTGGCTGCCGCATTACATCGGCTACACAGGTTCACTGATTCTCACTCTTGCAGTTCTACTTGTAATCGCAATCTTTGCAATTCGTAAAGGCACAGCATCAGAACCAATCAGAACAGCGCCACTTGAAGTTATTTCACTTAAAGCAACGCTTCGAAAGTTGATCTTCGAACGCTGGAGCCCAATTACAACTGGCGCACTAGTTGGAATCGTTGGAATGGTCGCCTATCTTCGCGTTGAACCGCTCGGTGTAACTCGTCAATTAAGCACACAGGCTCGCACTTTGATGAGCAATAACAATATTGGCCCAGAGACGATCTTGGGTCTCGATCGCATGGCAGGTTGTATCGCTGTTGTCTCAAAGACAATTACAAATAACGGTTGGCTCGTCATCGGACTTGTGGGTGCATCATTTGCTGCCGCACTTGCTGGTGGAAGATTTAAGCTCTCGAAGTTAACTCCAAAGAACTCGTCTACAGCGTTGCTGGGTGGAGTTCTCTTAGGTTGGGGTTCAATGACTTCACTTGGTTGCACAATCGGCGTTCTCTTATCGGGAACTCAAGCATTTGCGGTATCGGGATGGGTCTTCTTTATCTTTGTCTTCCTTGGAAGCTGGGTCGGAATTAAGGCGAAGTTACACAGCATTTAAGTTACAGAGCATTCGATGTAACGACCCCAACTTTATTTCGCTTTGCTTCATACATCGCAGCATCTGCACGTTCTAGTAAGTTTGAACTTCCATCGTTATGAGCATGGCCGATACTGACGCCGATAGTGATTGATAGCCCGCGTATCAGAAATGGATACGAGAGCGTTGCTTGCAGTGCATAGGCAGCTTCTAATGTTGATTCGTAACTCCCATTAATCAGAACGCCGAACTCATCTCCACCAAGTCGCGCTAGTACTGCACCTGTTGGTAGCGATCTACTAAAGCGTTGCGAGACCTGTTGCAGAATCTGATCACCAAACTCATGGCCATATTCATCGTTAACAGGTTTAAAGTCATCGAGATCTAAGAGCAGCAGGGCACCTTCAGTCTTTGAATACATTGCAAGCTCTGCAACTAAGCGACGCCGATTTGGTAAGCCAGTTAACTCATCGGTTCGCGCAAGAACCTTCTCTTCACCTAAATTCCTCGCCTGCCTAATAACAATTGTCATGCGAATAAATGCCAGGAAGAGCGTTGTGATTGTTGGTATCAATATGTAGATAGAGAAGAGTCCAGGGCGCAGGGCGCTCAACGCAAGCAGAGTTGGGCTAATGAAAATCGAGAGCGCAGTAAATACTGGGTGGATAGTGATATCGATCTGGTTCTTTATCTGTGGATGCCAGAACGCTGCAGCAAGCAGTGCAATGCCAAGAAGCCACCCATCATCGGTGAGCTGCCCGAAGAGATAGCGGTCATTTACTGCAAGCCATAAAAAGAATAAATCTGTTGCGCTAAAGAGTGCAATCCCAAGAAAGAGAAGAGCTGCGCGTGCCTGAATTCGATGGGTAACGAGGGCAATCGCTGCAAAGGTGAGCAAGAGCAAGTCTGAAACGGGGAAGAGCAGTGCAAAGAATTGATCGCGGATATCGACGAAGGAGTTAGGAAACACGCGTGAAAGAAAGAGCGCAGTGGCAATTGATGAGATACCGAGAGCGAAGATAATTGAATCAAGTAGCTCAATCGGATTAAGTCTGCGCCCACGCGAGAGTGTTCTGGGAATCGCAATCAAGAGAAGGGGATAGAAGAGCGCGTAACTTAACTGTGCGATGAATCGGGAGCTATCGGGCAGAGAGTAAAAATCCCCGTAGCTATTTATCAGCGAGCCCACACCCCAAAAACCGATTGCTAGTGCGCTCGTTGCAATCGCAATGGGGTCATTGCTTAAGGGCGCCTGCGTTATCGATGCAATCGCGGCTATCCATATTGCGTTGTAGAGAACGAGATCGATAAAGATTGAGTTTTGTGAGGTGATGACTTTCAGCAGAATATGTAGCGCTAAGAGCGATGCAGGCAACCATCGATTGAGGCGGTACATCGAGAAATTAAATAAGTAAGGCTTCCCCTAATGAATAGGGGAAGCCTTACTTATAATGCTGGGTGGTGCAGTAGAGAGTTAGAAGCCCTTCTTGCAGAGCAAGCTTGCTGAACCCTTAGCTTCAGCAACGCTCTCCTTGAAAGTCTCTGGAGCAGATGAGATGAGCTCGCGCTTTGCTTCGAGATCCTTTACCTGAGCCGAAAGCTTTGACTTAGAGCCGCTCAAGACTAGAACAGCATTTGCAAGCTTTGATAGTGCAGTTGCAAGCGCCTGCTTCTCTGAAGCGACAGTTGCGGCATTCATTGCGGCCTGAGATTTAGTAACCTGTGCACGGGCATTCTCGTAAGCGGTAGTGACGTTAGCTAGTGCTGTTACCGCCTTCTGGTATTCAGAATCTAGTTCTGCGAGTTGCTCTCC
>JBILBB010000065.1:0-5705 GCA_044353955.1 Candidatus Planktophila sp.
GCACTTCTCTTCGGCCTGATCAATACATTCTTTGGCTCAATCATTAAGGTACTCACCTTTCCGGTATCACTAGTTACATTCGGCCTATTCCTTCTTGTTGTAAACGCTGCGATGTTGTCGCTGACTGCGCGTTGGAGCGAGAAGCTTGAGGTAACTGGATTCTGGTCTGCCCTCTTTGCATCGCTCATCATCAGCGTCATTACTACGATTCTTAAGCCAGTTAAGAAGTAGGAAAAAACTGAAACCGGTATTGCTCGTCTCGTTGGGCGGAGTTTTGGGAACACTTCTGCGCTGGTTCCTATCGCTGATTATTCCTTCGAGCGGCCCAGGAACTCTTGCAGCTAACCTACTCTCGATCTTTCTCGCGATGACCTTAATGGTTTTGATGGAGAGACGTGGAATCACAGAGCTGCGCTATTTTCTTCTCCCAGGATTCTGCGGAGGTCTCTCAACATTTTCTGCAGTTACGTATGAAGCCGTTGTGCCAGGTGAAGCGGGATTCACATATCTCTTCATCAATATTGCAGCATCCCTCTTCGTCGCCTTCTTCTCATTAAAGTATGCGCGAAAGTTCATCAAGGTGCGAGCATGAATACGCTTATGGTGATGCTGGGAGCAGCAATTGGTGCTCCTGCGCGTTTTCTTATAGACCAATACTTTAGAAAATTCACAGAAAAGCCCTTCGGAACTTTCACTGTAAATATCACTGGTTCGTTTCTGATTGGCCTTGCCTACAGCTCTACCGAACGGTTCTATGATTTTGCGGCAATCGGATTTGCTGGCGCATTCACGACATGGTCAACCTTTGTTATCGATATCTTTTTAGGATACGAGTTAAAGCACTATAAAGTGGTTGCAATAAATCTAATAGGCTCAATATTCTTTGGAGTTATTGCAGCGTATCTAGGTTACTTACTTGCGACCTAAGAGGGTCTGCATCCACTTTTCAATATCATCTGGGTGGCGAGGAATATTCTCGCTCAAGTTTAGGTAACCATCAGCTGTAACGACGACGTCATCTTCAATTCGGATCCCAATGCCGCGGTATTCAGGCGCAAAAAGTTCATCGTCTGGCTGGATATAGAGTCCAGGTTCAACGGTAAGAACCATTCCTTCGCGAAGAGGCGCATCGAGATACATCTCTTTGCGAGCTTGCGCACAATCATGCACATCAAGACCTAAGTGATGACTTACTCCGTGAAGCGTCCAGCGGCGATGCAGACCGACTTCAGGGCGTAGAGATTCTTCTGCAGAGACGGTGAGAACGCCCATATCTGCTAAACCTTGAGCAAGAACCGCTTGACAAGCCTTATTGATATCGGAGAAGAGTGCACCAGGTTTTACAGCAGCAAATCCTGCGAGCTGTGCTTCATATACCAACATGTAGAGCGCACGTTGTGATGGTGAAAATATTCCGTTAACTGGCAGTGTACGAGTGATATCTGCTGTGTAGAAAGATTCCATCTCAACACCGGCATCAATAAGAACTAACTGGCCTCGTTGGATATCTCCATCATTTCTAATCCAATGCAATACACATGCATGTGATCCGGCTCCAACTATTGTGTTGTATCCCAATTCATTACCGGCGATGCGGGCTCGGCCGTAGAAGGCTGCATCGAGAACTCTTTCACCACGAGGCGTTTCAACAGCTGCAGGAATTGCATGGATTACATCGTTAAATCCCAATGCAGTTGCATCGACAGCCTTTTGCATCTCGCGGATCTCATACTCATCCTTGCAGAGTCTTTGCTCAGACATAAAGATTGAAAGTTCTTCATCTTCGACTGTCAGAGTTTTCTTCCCATCGCTTAAATGCTCGTCTAGCTCAGATAGATGACGAGTATCAATTTGATATGTAGTTTGCGCTTCAGCAAGTGTGAAGCGACGTCCGACCCAAAGCTCGCCGTACTTAGCATCGCGATAGAAAGCATCAGTATCGCGAGTGGAACGAGGATTCATATACAAGTATGTTAAATGTGAATCACCGCTTGGCTCCAGAACTAGAACTGCATCTGCAGTTGCATCGCAACCTTGAACACCGCTGTAATACACAAATGCACTATCTGGTCGGTAGCTAAAATCCGTATCATTTGCACGAACTTTGTAACTGCCTGCTTTAATGACAATTCTGGAACCAGGAAATGCCGCTGAAAGCACTTGGCGTCGCGAAAATGCATATGTAACAACTTCGAGAGGTTCTAGATCAGCTCTATCGCTAGGAGTCCAACCACTCTTCATAAATTCGGCGAATATTGGAGATGGTGGCTGGTCGTGTGTGCGCTTCTCTTTTCCGACCGTTGTATCTGCCGCATCTTGATTCATACTTCAATCTTACGCGCAGAAGGGGTGCTTAAATAGCCCAATGATGGACCTTTTCTCGGCGAAGAAGACTCCAACATCCGTACGCGGTTCGAGTATTGCCTACCGTCCCGAACTCGATGGTATTCGTGGTTTTGCGGTAATTATCATAATTTTTCACCACTTTAACTATGCGAATATGCAATATTTTGCAGGCCGCGGATTTCTCGGGGTTGATATTTTCTTCGCCCTATCTGGTTTTCTCATTACGCAGATTCTGCTTAGCTATAGAGAGAAAGGAATTGGCTTAAGAAAATTTTACCTACGCAGAATTGCACGCCTCTTCCCAATTCTATTTGCGAGCGTAATTCTCCTTACCTTCTTCTTTCGAAAAGATCTCGAATTTGCAGATGGCACTCCTGCCATCGCATCAATACTCTATATAAAGAATTTCTTCCCGTGGGACGGGATATTTGCTCCGATGTGGTCTCTCTCAGCTGAAGAGCAGTTCTACCTAATATTTCCAGTGATTCTCTTTCTTGGATTGAAGCTACTTAAGAAGTTTCGACTGACAGTCTTTATTCTTCTTTGGCTTTCAACGGTCTGGGGATTTGCAATCATTTCAAGCGCCCCGGATTTCAATTTTAATAACGATGGCATCTTTAACCTCGTGGTTTTCAGGCCGAGCATAATTCTTGTTGGATGTTTAGCTGCTCTGCATAAAGAGTATTTAGAGAAGTTAGTCAATCGTCACAGGAGGTTCGTCTATCTGGTTTTGCCTTTAATAATTGCCATGACGCTTGCGACTCAATTTCCACCCCTTGCTGGAATCGCAACAGCGCTCCTGATATTGATTCTCTCGGAAGAAGCACGAAAAGAATCAATTATCGCCCGCGGTATCTACTCGGTATTTGCCTTTAAACCGTTAGCTTGGATTGGCCTACTCTCATATTCAATTTATATATGGCAATTACCTATGATTTATTTCTCATCAGAGCGCTTTACGGTGCAATTGGTATCCCCAATTTGGCTATTTCTAGTTAAACTCCTAGCAGTTTCGTGTGCGAGCTTCTATCTCTTTGAACGCCCAGTTCTCAAACTCATCACTCGAACCCGATCCAGCAAGTAGTGGGAGATTCGAACCAAATGTCTTCAATCTTTGAGACTGATGTAGAGGCAGATCAGCTGGCAGATACTGCAGTTTTGCGCACCAAAGAGTTGATGGCTCAATCGGATAAATTGCGCGACCGTCGCGAGAAAGCAAACCGCAAGCGAGTAGCTCGACTCTTTAAAGATCCAAAGGCAATTGAAGCGACAATCACACTTACTGATGAGGTTATGCGTATCTCGTCCGTTAAATCCTCTTCCAGAATTTTTCGCCGTGCTGCCAAGAAGGCGAGCATTGTTGGCTTCGGGCCAATCAATGGAATCGGTCTTCACTTTATCGGTGTTCTATCCCGAGTACTTCCAGCGCCAGTTGTTGCAGCAGTCCATCAGCGCGTTCGTGCCCTTTCAAAAGATTTGATTCTCGCCTCTGAGTCCGAGAAGTTATCGAAGCATTTAGCGAAGCGAACAAATAAAGGTATTGCCCTCAACATCAACGTTTTGGGTGAAGCTGTCCTTGGTGACCACGAAGCTGAGCTGCGCTTCCAATCTATTCTCGAGATGATGCGCCGCCCTGAAGTTAATTACATTTCTGTAAAACTCTCTTCAATCGTTGCCCAATTAATCATTATCGATGTTGAGGGCTCAATTGACCGCGTCTCTGAAAAGATGCGCATTCTCTATCGCGAAGCACAAGAACACGGAGTATTTGTGAACCTTGACATGGAGGAGTACCGCGATCTTCCAATGACAGTGGCTGCATTTATGCGCGTTCTCGACGAGAGCGAATTTGAATCAATGAAGGCTGGAATAGTTCTTCAGGCATACCTTCCAGAAGCACACCAATTCTTTGCTCAGTTGGTTCATTGGTCTAAGGATCGCCATGCACGAGCAGGTGGTTCGATCAAGGTGCGTTTGGTTAAAGGTGCAAACCTTGCAATGGAGCGAGCTGAAGCAGAACTGCATGGCTGGAGCTCTGCCCCATATCGCTCAAAGTCTGATGTCGATGCCTCCTATGTACGTCTAGTTGATGCAGCACTTCGCCCAGAACACTCAAAGGCAGTGCGCATCGGTATCGCGTCGCACAATCTCTTTCACATGACTTGGGCGCTGGAAGTCGCAAAGTCTCGTGGAGTAGTAGATCAAATTGATATTGAGATGCTTGAAGGTATGGCAAATGCAGAAGCGCTTGCTGTTACTCGCGCAGGTCAACCTGTTCTGCTCTATGCACCAGTTACTCGTAAAGATGACTTTGCTGCAGCGGTTGCCTATTTAGTTCGCCGACTCGATGAGAACACATCAGATGAGAACTATCTCAAGGCAGCATTTGAAATTTCTAAGAATCCGGCTAAATTTAAAGAGCAGGAGGTACGTTTCCGTAATTCGATTGCGGAGCGTCATTCGATAACAACTCAATCCTTACGTCACGTCGACCATGCAATCGCTACAAATGGCGACTTTGAGAATGAGCGAAATGCAGATCCAACCGAGCCAGGATTTATCAAGGATGTCACCAAGGCAATTAAAAAGGTCCGTGCTATTAAGGATCAAGAGATCCCTCTAGTTATTGGCGGCAAAGAGATCTTCACAAAGGAACAAGAAGAAGGAAGCGACCCTTCTGACAATGGAAAAGTTTGGTATCACTACTCAGTTGGTTCAGCTAAGGATGTAGATACTGCGATTGCCACTGCTCTGAAGGCTCAAGAGAAATGGAGCGCTCTCACAATTGATGAGCGTAAAGAGATTCTTTTTAGCGCCGCTGAAATCATGCAGAAAGCGACGACTGAAACGATTGCAGTGATGTCACGTGATGCCGGAAAAACTGTTGCAGAAGCTGATCCAGAAGTTGCAGAAGCTATCGACTTTGCACGCTTCTATGCAATGACAGCTCAGAACTTTGGAGAATCAACTCCGCTCGGAACAATTCTCGTTGTTCCACCTTGGAATTTCCCTTACGCAATTCCAATGGGTGGAGTCTGCGCAGCGTTAGCTGCTGGAAATACCGTCATTCTTAAGCCAGCGCCAGAAACTGTTGCGACAGCGTGGGAGATCGTTTCCCATCTCTGGGAAGGCGGAGTTCCTAAGGATGTTCTGCAGTTCTTACCAATGCGTGATGATGAGAATGGAAAATATCTCGTTACTCACCCAGAGATTGACGGAGTAATCCTTACCGGCTCATTTGACACAGCATCTCTCTTTACCTCTTGGCGCCCAGAGATCAATCTGATGGCAGAGACAAGCGGAAAGAATGCCGTTCTGATTTCAGCATGTGCAGATATTGATGCCGCCGTGAAAGATTT
>JBILBB010000066.1:0-5692 GCA_044353955.1 Candidatus Planktophila sp.
TTGCCCCATCCGATGAAATCTGAGTGAGAAATCGATGCATCTTCCATCTTCGAAACTTTAGAGACGGAGATCTTCTTGGGTATCTCTGAATTTACTACGACAAAAGCTCCTGCACCTTCGTGGGCATGCCAGCGACGAAATAGCGCAGGTGCGCTGACTACTCCGACAGTTACCTTCTGTTCGCCATTTGCACTCTTCTCAACCAGTGCAATAAGAGTTGCCCATGTTGGAACACCACGCAGAAAATTCTTTGTGCCATCTATCGGATCAATAACCCAATGTCTCTGCTTCTCTAAACCTTCGTTTCCAAACTCTTCACCAACGATTCCATCATCAGGGCGATGGGCGTGAAGAAGGGCTCTGATCGCACTCTCTGCAGATTTATCAGCATCTGTAACAGGTGTGTTATCTGGCTTTGTTGTGACGGTGAGATCGAGAGCTTGATAGCGAGTGAGCGTTATTGCATCGGCTGCATCAGCAAGGCGATGTGCAAGTGCGAGATCTTCTCCGCGACTATGGCTCATTGCGTGAGTCTATCGCCCATCCTCGGGAGCATCGGATTCAACTGGTTTTACCTCAAGTAATGAACGAAGGCTGGTGACTCGCGTTAACCGCTCTGTTCGAAATTCTGGCTCTGATTCAATCCATGGACCTAGTGCACATGAGTTTTCATGATGCGAACAATTCGGCATACACCTTTGAATAACTTGGTAAATATCTGGGAAAGATTCAATGATTCGCTCCTTGTTGAGATGTGATAGACCAAATGCGCGAATACCTGGCGTATCGATAATCCATCCACCATTGGCAAGTGGCAGAGCAATTGCGCTGGATGAGGTGTGGCGACCACGACCGGTGACATCGTTTACATCACCTGTCATGCGATCTGCGTTGGGAACTAATTCATTAATGAGCGTAGATTTTCCAACTCCAGAGTGGCCAACAAGTACAGAGATTTTATCGTCGAGGATTTCAAGTAACTTATCAATATCCTCTTTGCGACCCTCTAGCTTTGATGAGGTTGTAAAGATTTCCACGCCCAGTGCCTTGTACTCCTGGATGAAATCTGGAACTGGCGATACATCTACCTTGGTGACAACAATGATGGGCTTGATGGATTCGTGAAATGCGCTGACTAAGAATCTATCGATTAGCCCACGACGTGGTTCTGGATTAGCTGATGCAACAACAATAAGAAGTTGATCAATATTTGCAACAATCGTTCTTTCAACTCGAGCTGCATCATCAACAGTTCTGCTCAGCGAATTGGTTCGCTCATTAACTACAACGATTCGAGCAAGTGAACCTTCAGTTCCGGATACATCTCCAACTATCTCAACGAGGTCGCCTACAACAACTGACTTTGGCCCAAGTTCTCGCGCCTTCATGGCGGTGATTACAACGCCATCATCTGTAACGCACGTTGTGCGCCCACGGTCTACAGTGGTGACAAATGCAGTGATGGAGTCGGAGTGAGTTGGACGATCTTTGGTACGTCTGCGAGTAGTTCGAGATGGTCGAATTCGAGCATCTGATTCGTCATATTCGCGAGGGGTCATATGACCAAACTATTCCAGAGACCTGGGAAATCAGGCAGAGTCTTACGAGTAGTTGCTACATTTTCAATGAGTACACCTGGGGTAACCAGGCCGATAACAGCGCCAGCGGTAGCTAAGCGATGATCTTCATATGTATGAAAAGTCCCACCATGAAGTGGCGCTGGAGTAATGTGTAATGAAGTCTCATCTTCAACAACCTTTCCACCAAGAGAATTAATCTCGCGGGTAAGTGCTGCAAGGCGATCTGTCTCGTGAAGGCGCAAATGTCCGATGCCGCGCAGATGTGACGGTGAATCCGCTAGCGCTGCGAGTGCTGCAATAGATGGCGTTAGCTCGCCAACATCGTGAAGGTCGATATCTATTCCATGAATAGATTCACCGCCAGTAAGCGTTAATCCAGCAGAGGTGAATTCAACGTGGGCACCCATTTGTGTGAAGATATCTCGCAATTGATCACCAGGCTGAGTTGTAACTTTCGGCCAATCTGTAATCGTGATTTTTCCGCCACAGACCATTGCGATTGAGAGAAATGGTGAAGCGTTAGATAGATCTGGCTCAATGGTGAGATCTAATCCGCTGAGTGCACCTGGTTCTACGCGCCAGCTCTGCGAACTCTTATCAACGTGAACAACTGCGCCGAAATCGCGGAGCATCTGAACAGTCATCTCGATATGAGGAATGGAAGGAAGAGTGCCACCTTCATGACGAACGGTGATTCCCTTCTCCATACTTGGCGCTACAAGAAGAAGGGCAGATAGGAATTGGCTCGACTTACTTGCATCGATTGTGAGAGCGCCACCAGGAATTGAACCTTTCGCCTTAATTGTTAAAGGAAGTGAGTAACGACCTCCATGATCAATCTCAATTCCAAGCTCTTCCAAAGCTGAAACAATAGGTCCGATTGGGCGCTCATAAGAACGCGGATCACCATCGAATGAAATCTCACCAGTTGCGAGTGCTGCTAGAGGCGGTAGAAAACGCATCACCGTTCCAGCATTTCCTACATCAATCTTCGCTGGCCCTTTCAGCGCAGATGGTGTGACGGTCCATGAATTCTCATCGCCTGTTATTTTCACACCGAGTGATTGCAATCCAGCTGACATCAACTCTGAATCACGAGAGATAAGTGGTTTACGTAAGATTGATGGAGTCTTTGCTTGCGCTGCAAGGATGAGCGCTCTATTTGTTACAGATTTAGAACCGGGAATCGTGACCGTAGCATCGACAGCTTTAGCGCCTCGAAAAGGCGCTGGCCACAGATTCGAATCTTCCATATGCAGAGTCTAACGCGTGGAGAGGAAGTTAGGATTACCGTTATGTGCGGACGATATGCGCAGTCACTTGGCGCAGAAGCGATTGTTGAGGCCTTTGATTTAGCGGGCTCGACCCTTGATCATTCGCTTCCACTGAATTGGAATATCGCACCAACCAATGAGATTTACATTATTAGAAGTGAATCAGATTCAAGAATTCTTGATTCAGCATCGTGGGGAATTATCGCTCCGTGGCATAAGAAGATTGCTGATGCACGCGCTTCGCAATCTCATGCAATCAATGCCCGTAGTGAATCAATTCATGAGAAGCCAACTTTTCGCCATGCATTTAGAACTTCGCGTTGCTTAATTCCTGCAACAGGTTATTACGAGTGGGCAACATCGCTCGGAAAGTATCCGCCGAAACAACCCTTCTACATCTCCAATGAGGAAGGTAAACAACTTTCGATTGCAGGAATTTGGAGTTCATGGCAGAGCGAGAGCGGTGAAGTTATCCAAAGCGCTGCAATTATTACTCGCGAAGCTGTCGGAGAGCTTGCAACAATTCACAGCCGTATGCCTATCTTTATGCCAGAAGAACGCTGGGAGAGTTGGCTCGATACGCAGGAGCGCGATGTAAATCGTTTGTTGAAGGCGATGGTTCTGGAAGAGCCTGACGCTGGGTTAATTACCGCGCCTGTATCGCCACGCGTAAATCTTGTCGCCAACAATGGCGCTGAGTTGATTGCCCCAATTGAGCTTGGGGAGCCCGAAACTCTTTTTTGATATAACCTTTCATCAATGTCATCGAAAGATTTGGTCCTAGAGAGCGAAGCCGATCGCACGAGCCGCTTCGAGCGCGATGCGCTGCTCTTTACAAATCAGTTATACGCAGCAGCACTTCGATATACAAAGAATCCTGAAGATGCTCGCGATCTAGTTCAAGATACATATTTGAAGGCCTTCACCTCATTCCATCAATTTGAAGAGGGAACAAACCTGCGCGCATGGCTCTATCGGGTCCTGACAACTACCTTTATTAACTCTTACAGAAAAGATCAACGTCGCCCGTTGATTGCAGATAATGAACTCGAAGATTGGCAGGTCGCCGATGCTCAGAGCCATACAAGCGATCAAGGAAAATCTGCCGAGACGGTTGCCTTAGAGAATCTTCCTGATAGTGACATCAAGAAGGCGCTCCAAGAGATTCCAGAAGAGTTCCGAATCGTTGTTTATCTCGCTGATGTAGAAGGATTTTCTTATAAAGAGATTGCAGAGATTGTCGGCGCACCTGCCGGAACTGTGATGTCACGACTTCACCGTGGTAGAAAACAACTTCGCGAGAAGTTGGCAAGTTATGCAGCTGAGCTTGGGTATTCCGTTCCTGCCTCTAAAGATAAAGGAGGCGAGAAATGAGTTTCATCGAGATTCAATGTCGCGAAGTTCTCTCTTCCGTCATCTTCATTGTTGAAGGAGAGCAGCAAGCACTTCCACAGGCTGATGCAATCTCTTCTCACCTTTCAACCTGCGCACCGTGTTCTGCAGAGGTTGCCCATGAGCGCCTGATGCATCAGATGCTTCAAGATGTACTTAAGCGCACATGTGATGAGCAAGCTCCAGAAGATTTGCACCAGAGTATCCATCGCCAAATCCGCGCCCAGATGGCAGGCCAGGCAAGCACTGAAGTTGTAACCCAATTCAGCATGACTGAGATTTCAATTGAGATCGATGAATTTGGAAATGTCGAACATCGTGAAATTCAAATAGAACAGACACATATCCAACACTTCATCGACGACGAGGACTAGCCTTCAAGGCATGAGACCAGCCGAAGAAGCCCTAGGAGCCGTTGGCTTCTCTGTGATGACTATTCGCCCTGGAGATACCTGCGTAACGATGGGGGTATCTGATTTACCTGTTGCAGCAGCGTCGCACTACTTAACTCTGATGGAGAATGCCTGCGTTGCATCTCTCTCGGAATATTTAGATCCAGGTGAGACAACTTTTCTCACACATTCGGCTCTTGAAATTGTTGGATCTGCAACTGCAGGTGTTGAAATTAGAGCTAACTCACGCTTGATTAATATTGAAGGGCGCGAGTTAACTTTCGAGTGCGATGTTTACGATGGCGAACGCCACTTAGCTCAAGCGGAGATAAGAAGAGCGACAGTCGAGCGATTATCTTTCCTCGCCCGAACTGCCGCTCAATCACTCATTAACGAGTGAACTCTTTTTTAAAGAGTTAAGCTTTCTTTGTGGCCCAGAAGATTTCTGCAATCTCATCGATCTTTGCGATCAACTGATCTGCAACCTTTACATCTTGAGTTCCCTTAGTTCCTGCTGCACCTGCGAGCTTTGTAGCTTCGTTGAAGAGTGAGTGAAGTTGTGGGTACGCCTCAAAGTGAGGAGCCTTGAAGTAATCAGTCCAGAGAACCCAGAGGTGCTCTTTAACTTGATGTGAACGCTCTTCTTTGATTGCGACAGAACGTGAGCGGAAATCAGCATCTGGATTAGCCGCATATTTCTCCATGCAAGCCTTAACTGAGAGAGCCTCAATCTTCGCTTGCGCTGGATCGTAGACACCGCATGGAAGATCGCAGTGTGCGTGAACAGTTACCTTAGGTGTAAGAAAGTTTCTCATGTGAGCCAGCGTACTCCAACGCCCACGGGTGCGCATCCTCGAGGAAACTCTTTAGGATTACCGACATGGCCAAGCACTCGACTGTTCTCGTTGATGGAAATTCCATGGCCCCTACATATAACCCAGGGGATTGGTTGATGGCCCGATGGGGAGATTACTCCGTCAGCGGTTTCTCGCTCTTCCGAAATAAAGTTCGAGTCGGTGACGCCGTTGTAGTTGAGCGCGCAGAACAGCCTGGG
>JBILBB010000067.1:0-5542 GCA_044353955.1 Candidatus Planktophila sp.
GTTGTAAGCAATCAATCTCGCGCTCTCGCCATCAAAGTCGATGACGGTGATGGAAGCTGGATCAACAATAAGCGATTGGAAATTGTCGAGTTTCATTTTGAGAAGATGAGCAATCATCGCCTTAATGACATCGCCGTGGCTGACAAGAAGATGGTTACTTGATCTCCTCTCCTGGGCTACAGAGTCGAGGCTTTTGATCGCCCGCTTCTGCATAGAGGTGAATTTCTCGCCCTGAGGAAAGGTGACCTTACTTGGATTATTTTGAATCTCGCGCCAGAGTTTCTCCTTCGAGAGCTTGGAGAGTTTCTTACCGCTCCATTTCCCATAATCCATCTCGATGATTTGGTCATCGAGTAGATAGTCACCTATTCCTGACGCAAATTTAGATTGCAGCCAGGGATCAATTGTTTCTTGACATCTCTGCATTGGGCTAACCCGAACGCTCGCAAAGTTCACTCCGCCAATCCGGTCGACTAGCCCCTTTGCTTGCTCTCTACCTTTTTCACTGAGAGATACACCAGGCAATTGACCCGCAAGAATTCCTGCATCGTTAGCGACGGAGTGGGCATGCCTTAAGAGAAATATTCGACTCACAACACGAAGGCTATCGCGAAAATAGTAATGAAGGCCTTTCCAGATTTCACTTGCTAAGGTGCGCAGCATGGAGATGAGACGGATCGGAAAGAGCGGACTATCACTCTCCCGTCTCGGTCTCGGAACAATGACTTGGGGTCGAGATACAGATACCCACGAGGCGGCCGATCAATGCCGGGCATATATTGAAGCTGGCGGAAACTTCTTCGATACCTCGCCGACATATGGAGACGGTGATAGCGAACGCGTTATTGGCGGACTGATTGGCACTCTCTTTAAGAGAGAAGATGTCGCAATTGCAACAAAGGCTGGCCTCACTTTTCCTGATGGCTCTCGAATGGTAAATAACTCACGCCAATCACTCATTGCAGATTTAGATAAATCTCTCTCGCGACTTGAGACAGATTACGTTGATATCTGGCAGATACATCTCTGGGATTCAAATACTCCTCTTGAAGATTCGCTCTCCGCTCTTGATTATGCATACTCATCTGGGAAAGCTAGATATGTAGGCCTATCTAATTTCTCAGGATGGCAGAGTGCGCGAGCGATAACTATTCAAGAAGGAAATTCTGCCAAAGCTCCAATAATTTCAAACCAAGTTGAGTACTCACTTCTTAATCGCAGCGCAGAAGATGAGATCCTTGAATGTGCCCGTGAAACCGGGACTGCAGTTCTAGCATGGGCGCCACTAGGTAGAGGGGTGCTGACAGGAAAGTACCGACGTGGAATCCCTAGTGATTCACGTGGAGCCGCTCCTCACTTCGTGAAGCATGTTGAGCCATACCTCAATGAGAAATCGGCGCGAATTGTCGAAGCAGTATGTGTTGCATCAGAGGGCCTCGGTTATTCTCCGCTAGAGACCGCCCTTGCATGGGTCAGAGATGCTCCAGGTATTTCAAGTGCGATCGTTGGAGCTCGTACCGGGGCTCAGTTACGAGGAATACTTAAATCAGAAGAGATAGAGCTTCCGGAGATCGTTCGAAACGCCCTTGATGAAATTTCGGCTTAAGCCTTCTCCATAAAATCTTTGAGAACATTGACTCCAAAGTGCAATCCGGAGATTGGAACTCGCTCATCAACTCCATGAAAGAGCGCCATAAAATCTAAATCAGCAGGTAGTTGAAGAGGGCTAAATCCATATCCAACGATTCCTAGCTCCGAAAGCGCCTTATTATCTGTTCCACCACTCATGAGATATGGAACGGGAATTCCTTCTGGATCGAATTTGGTAATCGAACTGCACATTGCATCTACAAGGTCGCCTTCGAAATCTACTTCTAGCGCGATATCCCGAGAGATTGTTTCGATTTCAATATCGGCACCAACGATCGATCGGATGGTTTGATTTAACTCATCTTCATAGCCTGGAAGAAATCGACCATCTATGACGGCTGATGCTGATCCAGGAATAACATTTGCCTTATATCCAGCTTCTAGCATCGTCGGATTAGCTGTGTTCTGTAGCGTCGCACCAATCATTCTCTCGGTGGGTCCGATCTCTTTGAGAAGCGGTCGCAAATCCTCAATATTAAATGGCTTACCTGTGGCTTCCGCAATCTTCTTGAATAAGACCTTGACGGTCTTTGTATAGCGCTGTGGCCATTGATAGCGACCAATCTTTGCAACCGCTTCTGTTAAAGCTGTCAGCGCATTGTCATCATTCATCATCGAACCATGCCCAGCTCGACCACGTGAGGTCAGCCTCATCCAGTGAATGCCCTTCTGAGCCGCCTCAATAAAGTAGAGACGCTTTCCATCTCCGACAGTTACAGAGAAACCACCAACTTCTGAGATTGCCTCAGTGCATCCTTCAAACACTTCTGGGTGATTTGCCGTCATCCAGCGCGAACCAAAGGTCATTCCCGCCTCTTCATCAGCAAAGAAAGCTAAGACAATATCCCGTTGTGGAGTAAAACCTGTGCGAGCCCAACTTCGAACTATTGCAAGAATCATCGCATCGACATTCTTCATATCTACGGCGCCTCTACCCCAGATCATTCCATCGCGGATTTCAGCGGAGAAAGGATCGACAGACCAATCATCAGCGTTAGCTGGCACAACATCGATATGTCCATGTACGACAAGGCCAGGTTTTGATGAATCACTCCCTTTGATTCGCGCAATAACATTGCAACGATTAGGAGCAGATTCATAAATGTCGGCGTGAATTCCGACTTCCGCCAAGGATTTCACTACATAATCAGCGACAGCTTTCTCATCGCCTCTTCCTTCGCCAAAATTGACAGAAGGAATTCGAATAAGATCCTGACAGATGGATACAACTTCATCTTCTATGCTCGGCGCTGTCATGGATGTATTCTCCCCCTATTCAGCGCTCTTTTGCGCCGAAGGCGCTAGATAGATATATTTAGCCGGTTACTCGTCCGGGTGGCGGAATTGGCAGACGCGCTAGCTTGAGGTGCTAGTTCTCGCAAGGGATTCGGGGTTCAAGTCCCCGTTCGGACACAAGATAGCTACGGTGGTTAAATATGGAAAGAAGTCTCGAGCTAGAGCGCTCCTTATCGCTTATTCGCGATATTCCGGATTATCCGAAGAGCGGCATTCTCTTTAAAGATATCACTCCGTTGCTCGCGGACCCAGAATCTTTCAACACTGTACTAAATGCACTCAGTGTTCACACAGCAGATATTCAGTACATAGCAGGAATCGAAGCTCGAGGTTTCATCATTGCCAGTGCGCTTGCACATAAAACCGGTAAAGGCTTCGTGCCTATACGTAAAAAAGGAAAGTTGCCTTCGAAGGTTTACTCGCGAAGCTACGGTCTTGAATACGGTGAGGATGAACTAGAGATTCATCAAGATGCATTTCCAGCTGGATCAAAAGTTTTATTGATCGATGATGTCCTCGCCACAGGTGGAACCATCCGAGCCTCTCTTGAGTTGATAGAACAGGTCGGGGGTTTCGTGCCCACGGTCCTTGTGCTCCTAGAGATTGAAGGTCTCAATGGTCGTGCAAATATTGAGACAGGAAACTCCTCTGTCGCCGTTCACTCCCTCATGCTCTCCTAGTACTTATATGGCAGGATTCCACCGTGGCTGAATTGGTGTATTACTGCGGAACTATGGATAGCGGTAAATCCACCCTCGCACTACAGACTGCCCATAACCATAAATCTCGCGGACGTACAGGTCTGATTTTTACAAGTAAAGATCGTGCGGGAGCAGGGGTAATTAGTTCACGACTTGGTCTTCAATCCGAGGCCATTGAAGTTGAAGCATCACTTGATATTCATAAATTTGTTGTCGAACATCTCTCTATGGGCGATCGAATCGATTACATCATCTGCGATGAAGCTCAGTTTTATCAACCTGAACAGATTGATGGTTTAGCAAAGATTGTCGATGGCTTAGGTATCGATGTCTATGCCTTCGGAATTCTCGCTGACTTTAGAACTAAGTTGTTTCCAGGATCAGCTCGCCTCGTCGAACTCGCAGATAGAGTCAACACCCTTCAGGTGGAAGCGCTTTGCTGGTGTGGCTCCCGCGCAACACATAATGCCCGCACTATCAATGGCGTCATGGTCACTGAAGGAGAACAAGTAGTTGTCGGTGATGTCGGTAAGAGCGAGGAAGTCGCCTACGAAGTTCTCTGCAGGAGACACCACATGCGAAAAGTAACTGCCCGTGCATCTCGCTCAGGCCATATGAGTTTAGATCCACTCCCCTTTACCGAATAAACACTTAAAACAGAGAGACAGGTAGAACCATGAATACACGCGCCTACGCAGCAATGGCAGCGAAGGCCGACCTCGTACCTTACGAGTTTGATCGACGCGAAGTTGGACCCAATGATGTAGCGCTCGATATTGCATATGCTGGTATCTGTCACTCCGATATCCATCAAGTACGCGAGGAATGGGGTCCGGCGATCTTTCCTATGGTTCCCGGACACGAAATCGCTGGCACAGTGACAAAGATTGGTTCTGCTGTAACGAAATTTAAGGTCGGAGATCGCATCGGCGTTGGAGTCTTCGTTGACTCATGTCGAAAGTGCGATAACTGTAAGGCTGGTCTCCAACAGTATTGCGCAGAATCAATGACAGGCACTTACAACGGATATGAGCGCGATGGAAAAACTGTCGCGATGGGTGGTTACTCGAATTACTTCGTCATCAATGAAGATTATGCAGTAACAATTCCAGCAAATCTTCCTCTCGAAGGCGTTGCACCGTTGTTATGCGCGGGCATCACGCTCTACTCCCCAATCAAGCATTGGAATGTTGGCCCTGGAAAGAAAGTTGCTGTCATGGGCCTCGGCGGTTTAGGTCATATGGGAGTTAAATTCGCAGTCGCAATGGGCGCTGAAGTTACAGTGCTCTCTCACTCTCCTTCAAAAGAGAAGGATGCTCTTGCGATGGGCGCACATCACTTTGTATCTACTAAAGATGAGAAAATCTTTGCTGAACACGAGAAAGAATTTGATGTCATTCTTAACACAATTAGTGCGGAGATCGATATCAACCTCTATCTCAATCTCCTCAAGCTCGACGGTACTCTCGTTGTAATTGGCCTTCCGGGAAAACCATATGCGGTTCGTGTTGGATCGCTCGTCAACGGTCGCCGTTCAATTGGTGGCTCAATGGTTGGTGGCATCCCAGAGTTACAGGAAATGCTCAATTTCTGTAGTGAACATAAAATCACCAGTGACGTTGAAGTCATTAAGGCTGATTACATCAACGAGGCTTACACCAGAACGATTGCAAGCGATGTGAAGTATCGATTCGTTATCGATGCAGCAACCATCTAACCCGCAAATCTATATCTAAGTTTAGATAAAGATTTAGATAAAGGCATTGAGGGCAGTTGCCAGCACTGGTGCAATGAAAAGTGCTGGCAAGAGATTTCCCACCGCAATTTTCTTGATATCAAGTAGCCTCAGTGCGATTCCAGCGAGCATCAAACCACCACATATAGTCATCGCATCT
>JBILBB010000068.1:0-5514 GCA_044353955.1 Candidatus Planktophila sp.
GCACAGAAGAAGGAAGAAAGATCCGTGAATGTTTCATCGCTGGTTCCGGTTATGACGCCCTCTTAACTGCCGATTACAGCCAGATTGAGATGCGCATCATGGCTCACCTTTCTAACGATGCACATTTGCTTAAAGCCTTTGAATCCGGTGAAGATTTACATGCAACCGTTGCTGCTGAAGTATTTGGGGTAAAACCTGCAGACGTTGATCCCGAGATGCGAAGACAGATTAAGGCGATGTCTTATGGCCTTGCATACGGTTTAAGTTCCTATGGGTTAGCTGTTCAGTTAGATTTAACGCCTCCCGAGGCGCAAGATTTAATGGATAAGTACTTTGAGCGCTTTGGCGGAATCCGCGACTACTTAAAGACTGTTGTAATCGATGCTCGCAAAGTTGGGTATACAGAGACCGTTATGGGGCGTCGTCGCTATCTACCGGATTTGATGCACGATAACCGCCAACGCAGAGAAGTTGCAGAACGTATGGCGCTCAATGCGCCGATTCAGGGATCGGCAGCAGACATCATTAAACAAGCGATGCTCAATGTTCAAGGAGCGCTAGTTGCAGGAAAGTTCAAATCCCGACTCTTATTGCAGGTCCACGACGAGTTAATTCTTGAAGTTGTAACTGCCGAAATTGATGAAGTCTCTCAACTTGTTCGCACCCAAATGGGTAACGCTTACCCACTTAAAGCTCCACTCGATGTATCGGTGGGAATCGGAAAGAGCTGGAACGAAGCCGCGCACTAGTCGCTGATTAACGAGTAGTTGGAGAGTTATCTTCCATCGCAGCTAAATCTTCTTCATCTGATGGCAATTTATCTGCAGCGGCCAGACGTTTTCTGCCGATACCGAGAATAATGAAACCGAGTCCGATACTTGCCGTTGTGACACTGAGAGCAAATGATGGTGAGATCTTCTCTGAGATGACACCACCAATTGCAGAACCGAAGGCCATCAAAGTTCCTTCAACGGTCCAGAGCCAACCCATCATCGCAGTGGGCGAACCTTTCGGGCGAATAGCTTCCATAACTTCCCAGTAGAAGACTTGAATCGCTCCTCCTACAAATCCTAAAAGTGCACTCGCAATGATCATCGTCCAACCAGGATGAGTAAATGCAATAGGAATCGAAACTAGGAACCAAGCAAGATAAGTTCTGCGCATTGCACGCAGAGATGATGTGTGTTTTGAAACCAATCCAGCGAGCAACCCACCTACGATTGTGGAGATTCCCATCGCAGCAAAGATCCAAGCGGTCAGATGCGGAACCTTCTCAAGGGTGGTAAATGCCGGTATGGCTACATCGAAGACGCCCCAACCAAAACCGATAAAGCACCCTTCAATCATCAAAAGTTGCAGAGGTCTATGTCTCCAGAGCGGAACATGGTTGGCATCTTTTTTCTCAGGAATCCAGCTTCGTGAAACTTTTGTAATTGCTAGCGCTCCACCACCAATGAGCATCAGCGCACCCACAACGTTAAGTGGCAAATCAGGATATGCCGAGAGCGCAAGAGTTGTTGCAATGACAGGTCCCACAACCTGAGCAGCCGACATAATCGCTGTATCAACTGCATAGGCAGTTCTTAAGAAATCAGGTGGGACGACAATCTTCCAGAGTGGACGGATTGATAAATTAATTGGGGGAGCGCTCAAACCCATGACAAATGCCAGGACCAGCATCTGAGTCTTTGAATCTGATGCATTGAGTGCAAATGCCATCAGTGCATATCCTGGAACCATAATTCGAAGTGGCCATGTCTGACCGTACTTATCCATGATGGATCCGCGGATTCCTGCCGTCAGCGAACCAGAGGCAGCGCTCAATCCAATCGCTAATCCAGCAACGGAGATCGAACCTGTGGATTGTTCTACTTTAAAGAAGATTGAAAGTGCGACCATCCCGTAGGCAACACGGGCCGGAAAACATGCAAGTGCCAAGACCCAGACATTCGGGATTCGGAATAACTCTGCATATCGCTTCATACCCTTGGAATCCTATTGCTCATATGGCTGTGATATGCGGGGATTTGCCTGTAATTCACCCTCACCCGTACTCTTACCCAGTCCTATCCCTACTACTTTCTATCCCTACGGAGCACCTTGACTACACAAATTGCAGTAAATGACATTGGATCAGCGGAAGATTTCTTAGCCGCAATTGAAGGAACAATCAGAAATTTCAGCGACGGAGATCTCGTCGTAGGTACAGTTGTACAAATTGATCGCGAAGAAGTACTCCTTGATGTCGGTTACAAGACAGAAGGCGTAATTCCATCACGCGAACTTTCAATCCGTCATGATGCAGATCCAAACGACATCGTTAAGGTCGGAGATCGTGTAGAAGCTCTCGTACTTCAGAAGGAAGATAAAGAAGGTCGCCTCATCCTCTCCAAGAAGCGTGCTCAGTACGAGCGTGCATGGGGCGAGATTGAAGGCAAGAAGGAGCGCGACGAAGTTGTCGTCGGAACAGTTATTGAAGTTGTAAAGGGCGGACTCATCGTAGATATCGGTCTACGTGGCTTCTTGCCAGCATCACTCGTTGAAATGCGTCGTGTACGCGATCTCACTCCTTACATCGGTAAGCAGGTTGAAGCTCGTATCATCGAACTTGATAAGAACCGTAACAACGTTGTTCTTTCACGTCGTGCATTCCTCGAGCAGACACAGTCACAGTCACGCACTGAATTCCTTAACCAGCTACAAAAGGGTCAGGTTCGTACAGGCGTTGTCTCATCAATCGTTAACTTCGGTGCATTCGTTGATCTCGGTGGCGTAGACGGTCTCGTCCACGTTTCAGAGCTCTCATGGAAGCACATCGATCACCCAGGTGAAGTTGTTGAAGTTGGAGATGAAGTAACCGTAGAAGTTCTCGAAGTAGATTTCGAGCGCGAGCGTGTATCACTCTCACTTAAGGCAACACAAGAAGATCCTTGGCAGGCATTTGCTCGCACTCACACAATTAACACAGTTGTGCCAGGTGTTGTAACAAAGCTTGTTCCTTTCGGTGCGTTTATTCGTGTCCATGAAGGAATTGAAGGACTTGTTCACATCTCAGAGTTGGCAGAACGCCACGTTGAGATTCCAGAGCAGGTTGTTGCAGTAGATGACGAACTCTTTGTAAAGATTATCGATATCGATCTAGAGCGTCGCCGTATCTCACTTTCATTGAAGCAAGCTAATGAAGGCCAGGAAGTTGAAATCGAAGCATTCGATCCAACTCAGTATGGAATGTCTGCTCGCTACGATGCAGAAGGTAACTTCATCTACCCAGAAGGTTTCGATGCAGATACTCAAGAGTGGAAGCCAGGATTCGATTCACAGCGCGAAGAGTGGGAGCGTCAATACGCTGTTGCTCAAGAGCGCTTCCTTGCTCACAAGAAGCAGAAGGCAGAAGCGAAGGTAGCTGAAGAAGCTGCTGTTGTTGCCGAATAACTAGTACGAAAAATCCGGCTGTGCCGCGAGCTGCTCCTTAACCTCGCGTAGCCCAACCGGATTTTTCTTTCCCTAAAAACCTTCAACACCAACATCTTCATCGAGTAAAGGTAGGGTTGGGACATGTTGGTAGTCGCGCTCACTGGTGGAATCGGTGCTGGGAAATCTACAGTCGCGCAGAACTTCGCCGAACTTGGCGCCCTTGTTGTTGATGCCGATCAATTGGCACGCATGGCTATTGAGCGGGGAACAGATGGCTTTGCTGAGGTTTTACTTCGCTTCGGCGATGAGATTATCCTCAATGGAGATATCGATAGAAAGAAGTTAGCTGAGATTGTCTTTAGCGATGAAGGTGCTCGCAAAGATCTTGAGAAGATTATTCACCCACGTGTTCAGGCTACTTTCGCTGAAGTCATTGAAGATTTAGAGCACGACGACATTCTGATTTATGAGATTCCACTCCTTGCGGAGACAGATGCAGCCGAGAAGTTTGATTACATCATCACCGTCGAAGCCGATGTTGAACTCCGTAAAGCAAGGCTTTTGAAGAGAGGGCTCTATATCTCTCAAATCGAGAAGCGAATTGCAGCGCAAGCAACCCAGGAGTCCAGGGAAGCTATCGCAGATAGCGTTATACGTAACGATGGTGATGAAGATTCCCTACTGCGTCAGGTGGAAAATCTCTGGGAGAGCGTTCTCTTACCACTATCGCTAGGCTAACTCCGTGCGCCCCGTAACTGATCTCCAGCGAAAAGTCGCACCCTTTGAAGTTATCAGTGATTACATACCTGCAGGCGATCAGCCAGCGGCAATCGATGAGATTGCAAGAAGAATTACAGCAGGTGAGCAAGATGTTGTTCTCCTTGGAGCAACGGGCACAGGAAAGTCTGCGACAACAGCTTGGCTCATTGAGCGCCTGCAACGACCAACACTTGTCTTGGCTCCCAATAAAACTCTAGCTGCGCAGCTTGCCAATGAATTCCGAGAGTTGTTGCCGAATAATGCTGTTGAGTACTTCGTCTCGTATTACGACTACTACCAACCAGAGGCTTACGTTCCTCAGACAGATACCTTTATCGAGAAGGATTCGAGCGTTAATGATGAGGTAGAACGCTTACGCCACTCTGCGACCAATTCACTACTCACTCGTAGAGATGTCATCGTTGTAGCGACCGTCTCGTGTATCTACGGCCTCGGAACTCCTCAGGAATATATCGATCGAATGATTCGCCTCAAGGTTGGCGATGAAATCGAGCGGAATGCTCTCTTACGTAAATTCGTCGATGTTCAATATAAGAGAAACGATATGGCCTTCGAGCGCGGAACCTTCCGTGTGCGAGGAGATACCGTTGAGATCATCCCGATGTATGAAGAGCTCGCAGTACGTATCGAGATGTTCGGTGATGAGATAGAGAAGATTATGACTCTCAACCCCTTAACGGGTGAGATCGTTCATGACGAGACAGAGATTTATATCTTTCCGGCTACGCACTATGCGGCTGGTCCCGAGACGATGAAACGAGCAATGTCTGATATCCAAGATGAGTTGCAGGTTCAACTCAACCTCTTCAAAAAACAAGGGAAGTTATTGGAAGAACAACGTCTTCGCATGCGTACAACCTTTGACCTCGAGATGATGGAGCAACTCGGATTCTGTTCGGGAATTGAAAACTACTCTCGCCATCTCGATGGTCGCGGACCGGGATCTGCTCCAAATTGTCTCCTTGATTACTTCCCTGAAGATTTCCTCGTTGTTATCGATGAAAGCCACGTCACCGTGCCGCAAATTGGTGCGATGTTTGAAGGCGATGCATCCCGTAAGCGCACACTGGTGGAGCATGGATTCCGTCTACCAAGTGCACTCGATAACCGCCCATTAAAGTGGCCTGAGTTTCTCGAGCGCACGGGCCAGAAGATTTATCTATCTGCGACTCCAGGAAAGTATGAGCTTGAGAAAGTTGGGGGAGATGTTGTCGAACAAGTTATTCGGCCAACAGGACTTGTTGATCCTCAAATCATCATCAAGCCAATCAAGGGTCAGATTGATGATCTTTTGCACGAGATCAATATCCGTGCCGAGAA
>JBILBB010000069.1:0-5448 GCA_044353955.1 Candidatus Planktophila sp.
TAGATACATCACTTCCCAGAGGTGCATTCTTTGCAATTCCTTCTAATCAATCAGAAGGATTGGTCTCAAAGGCAAATGCACAAAGCGGAACATCCACCGAGAATTTCTATCTAGATTTGATTTCAGGAAACGACCCATTGTTGACTCCAGCAGTTCCAGCACTATTGCCCGAACTTTCCGATGGTCCCCATATGGCATATGCCTTGCAATGGGTCTTCTTCGGTGGATTAGTTGTCTACGGAAGATTTCTCATTCGTCGTGATGTCTTGTCTGGCAAAGAGCTCTGAGTACAAGCCACCCTTTGAAATCAGCTCTTCGTGCGTGCCTCGTTCGACAATAAGACCTTTCTCTAAAACCAAGATCTGATCGGCTTCCATCACTGTACTTAAACGATGTGCGATAACTATCGAAGTTCTCCCTTTCAGTGCAACACGTAGCGCCTCTTGAACCAAGGATTCATTCTCGGAATCAAGGTGTGCAGTAGCTTCATCGAGAATCACAATCGCGGGAGCCTTAAGAAGTAAGCGAGCAATCGCTAACCGTTGCTTCTCTCCACCAGAAAGTCTGTGGCCACGTTCCCCCACCATCGTGTCGAAACCATTGGGCAGAGATGAAACTAACTCCCAAATCTGCGCCGCTTTACAGGCCTCGATCATTTCTGCTTCTGTTGCATCTTCTTTGGCATAACGTAAGTTTTCAGCGATTGTTTCGTGGAATAAGTGCGCATCTTGCATCACGACACCGATTGAATCTCGGAGCGATTGCACTGTGTAATCGCGAATATCGCGACCACCGATATCAATTGAGCCACCCGTAACATCGTAAAGCCTTGGCAGCAGTGCGCTTATCGTTGTCTTTCCAGCACCAGATGGCCCAACAATGGCAGTCAACGTGCCAGCGGGAACTTCAAATGAGATTCCCTTAAGGACTTCCCCGCTATCTATGGTCTCAGGACGAGAGGCAGACTCGAGCGATGCAAGCGAGATCTCTTCTGCCTTCGGGTATGTAAATTTCACATCTCTAAAGTTGATATCTAACTTCTTTGATTCAAGTTTCGTTGCTTGCGGTGAATCGGTAATCATCGGGTGGAGATCGAGAACTTCAAAGACTCTCTCGAAAGAGACGAGGGCGGTCATAACATCTATTCGAACATTCGAAAGCGCAGTCAGCGGACCATAAAGGCGTGCAAGCAGAGCTGTGATTGCAAGGAGAGTTCCAACGGTAATCTCCTCATTAATCGCTAGATGCCCACCGATTCCATAGGCAAAAGCTGTCGCGATAGCAGCAACGCTCGTAATCCCCACAAAGAATATGCGGTTGAGCATCGCTGTCTGAATCCCAATATCGGCAACTTTGCGCGCCCTCGAACGGAAGAACTTCTCCTCTTTAGCTGGCTTTCCATAGAGCGAAACTAAGAGTGCGCCAGAGACGTTGAATCGCTCAGTCATAGTGCTCGACATGGTGGCGTTGAGATTAAAAGCATCACGAGTAAGGGCTTGAATGCGCTTTCCTACCCACTTCGTTGGCAGAAGAAAGACGGGCAGAAGAAGGAGCGAGATTATGGTGATCTGCCAGGAGAGAATAAGCATCGTTGTCACGACTAACACTAGTGAAACAACATTGCTGACCACTCCTGAGAGTGTTCCAGTAAAGGCCTGTTGCGCTCCCATAACATCTGAATTAATTCGGGAGATAAGTGCACCGGTCTGAGTGCGAGTAAAGAATGCAATTGATTGTCGTTGAATATGCGCAAATACCTGGGAGCGAAGGTCGTAGATAAGGCCTTCGCCAATCCGCGCTGAGAACCATCGACCGAAGATATTAAATGCTGCATCGAAGATTGCAAGGAGTCCCACAAGCAGAGCAAGTTTCGTTACTAAGCCTGGATCTTTAGGAATTACACCCTTATCGATTAACTCGCGCAGTAGTAACGGCGATGAGATAACAAGGAGAGCTTCAATAATGACAGTTACGAGGAAGATTGAGATCTGGGTTTTATACGGCTTACCGTAGGAAATAATGCGTGAGATTGTCCCTGGCTTTAGCTTCTGCGATTTAACTGATGGGTCAGCGGTCATTGACCGAAAGGTCATCCAGACTGCATGTTGGGACATGTGAAGCTAACTAATTAAACGGTGAAGCCGAGAGCGCGAAGTTGTTCGCGACCATCGTCAGAAATCTTATCCGGACCCCATGGCGGCATCCATACCCAGTTGATCTTTACATCATCGGTAAATGGAGCGAGAGCCTGACGAGTCTGATCTTCGATCACATCCTGAAGTGGGCAAGCAGCAGATGTGAGAGTCATATTTAGAACTGCAATGTTGTTCTCATCGACCATCATGTCGTAGATAAGTCCAAGATCAACAACGTTGATTCCGAGTTCTGGGTCGACGACATCCTTCATCGCCTCATTGATATCTTCTACCTTTGCAACCATATCCTCATCCTACTTTCTTTTTATGAATTCTTCTTGGCTATCGCTTGGATGCTCGCATCTTTTAGTGCCATCCATCCGAGAAGGGCGCACTTAATTCGCGCAGGGTATTGCGAGACTCCAGCGAGAGCTACCGCATCTTCAAGAATCTCTTCATCTCCCTTATCTGCCCCCTTGCTCTGCATGAGATGCATAAAGGAGTCAGAGATCGACTCTGCCGTTGTGAGGCTCTTTCCTTTAACCAAATCAGTCATGATTGAAACGCTTGCTTGGGAGATGGAACAACCAACGCCCTCCCAAGTAACTGACTTTATAAGCTCACCCTCAAGAGTCACATTGAGCGTGATCTCATCGCCGCAGCTTGGATTAACGTGATGCACCTGGGCATCAAATTCGGTAGCCAACTTCTTATTCTGAGGATTCTTATAGTGATCAAGAATCACTTCCTGATAAAGATTATCTAATTGCATTGTTATCCGAAGTATTTCTGCGCACCAACAATGCCTGCGGTAAGTGCATCAACATCGCTGCGTGTGTTGTACAGATAGAAAGATGCGCGTGTGGTCGCAGGTACGCCAAGCTTTCTAGTCAATGGCCAAGCGCAATGGTGGCCAGTTCGAACAGCTATACCTTGGCTGTCGAGGTACTGGCCTAAATCGTGTGGGTGAATCTCACCAACGGTAAATGAGAGTGTTCCACCGCGCATATCGAGATCGCGAGGTCCAATAATTCTTAAATCCTTGATCTCGCTCAACTTTTCAATTCCGTAGCGAGTTAGATCGACCTCATGCTTATGGATCTCATCCATACCTACTGAAGTTAGATATTCGAGAGCAACTCCTAAGCCAACAGCTTGAGCCATATTAGGAACCCCTGCCTCGAACTTTCGTGGAGCAGGTGCCCATGTAGCAGAAGTCATTGTGACAGTCTCAATCATTGAACCGCCAGTAAGAAATGGCGGTAGCTCATTGAGGAGTTCGGCTCTCCCCCAGAAGATTCCAACTCCCGTTGGGCCAACTGTTTTATGGCCAGAGAATGCAAGAAAATCGATACCAAGTTTCTTCACATCAACGCTCATATGTGGAACTGATTGGCAGGCATCTAGAACTACAACGGCACCTACTTCATGAGCACGCTTTACAATCTCTTCAAGCGGGATGATTGTTCCAAGCACATTTGATTGGTGAGTAAGAGCTACGACCTTTGTATCTTCTGTAATAACCTGGTTGATATTACTCAAATCAAGTCGACCATCAGGAGTTACTTCAAACCACTTAAGCGTTGCACCTGTACGAGAGGCTAGCTGTTGCCAAGGGATTAAGTTGGCATGATGTTCCATCTCGGTGACAACAATGGAAACTGAAGAATCAAGGTGGAAGCGATTACCGGTTGGAGCGTTGCCCATCGCATATGCGACTAAGTTAAGTGCCTCTGTAGCGCTTTTGGTAAAGACAACCTCGTCGACATCCGCACCAATGAATTTTGCAACAATCGCTCGCGCATTCTCCATCGCTGTTGTTGCCTCTTCCGCTAACTGATGCGCACCGCGGTGCGCTGCAGCATTATGTTGGCGATAGAAGTTGCTTTCAGCATCGATAACCGAGTTCGGTTTCTGGCTTGTAGCTCCAGAATCTAAATAGACCAACTTCTTTCCATCACGAATAGTCCGACCAAGAATCGGAAAATCTTTCGCAATTTCAAGAGTGTTGACGGTCATAGTTAGGCGGTGACGTACTCCGCATACCCATTAGCCTCGAGCTTATCTGCAAGCTCTGGTCCGCCTTCTTCGACAATCTTGCCATTGGCAAATACGTGAACGAAATCTGGCTTGATGTACTTAAGAATTCTTGTGTAGTGAGTGATGAGAAGGATTCCGTGATTGTTTGCAGCCTTTGCGCGAACAACGCCTTCTGAGACCACACGAAGTGCATCAACATCGAGACCTGAATCTGTCTCATCGAGAATTGCAAACTTTGGCTTGAGAAGCTCAAGCTGCATAATCTCGTGGCGCTTCTTCTCACCACCTGAGAATCCTTCATTGACATTGCGCTGTGCAAAAGATGGATCCATCTTGAGAGATTCCATCGCCTTCTTTACTTCGCCTACCCATTCGCGCAACTTAGGAGCCTCACCACGAAGTGCTGTAGCTGCTGTGCGCAAGAAGTTTGAGACAGATACGCCAGGTACTTCTACTGGGTACTGCATCGCAAGAAATAGACCAGCCTTTGCGCGCTCATCTACAGACATCTCGAGTACATCTTCGCCATCGAGAGTAACTGTGCCTGATGTGATTGTGTACTTTGGATGTCCTGCAATTGAGTATGCAAGAGTTGATTTACCAGAACCGTTTGGTCCCATGATTGCGTGTGTCTCCCCTGACTTAATCGTCAGGTCAACGCCTTTAAGAATTTCAACTGGGCCTTGTTCTGTATCGACAGAAACCTTTAGGCCACGAATCTCTAGAGTGCTCATCTTTTTCTCCGTTACATCTCTACCGTGACGGAGTCTCCGTCGATGGTTACTGGATATGTCTTAACAGGTGCTACAGCAGGCGGAGTCAGTGCTTCACCTGTACGTAGATCGAATTCAGCTCCGTGGAGCCAGCACTCGATCTTGAAATTTGAAATATCGCCTTCAGAAAGTGATGCATCAGAGTGGCTACAGGTATCTCCAATTGCAAAGACTTCCGAACCAACTTTTGCGACACAGATAGCTTCGCCATTCTTTTCGATTCGAACTGGCTTTCCTTCAGCAAGTGTTGCCAACGAGACATCTGACATCTACTTTGCCGCCTTTGCGAGTTCATTATCGATGCGATCCATGAGGCGGTTTTGAATCTCTTCAATTCCGATCTCTGAAACAATCTCATTAAAGAAGCCACGCACAACAAGGCGACGTGCATCTTCCATATTGATTCCGCGTGACATTAAGTAGAAGAGCTGCTCGTCATCGAAGCGACCAGTTGTTGATGCGTGTCCTGCTCCAACAATTTCGCCTGTCTCGATTTCAAG
>JBILBB010000070.1:0-5428 GCA_044353955.1 Candidatus Planktophila sp.
ATAAGTGGAGTAATTTCCTTCATATGGATATGCGCGACCGCGGTCGAGTTCCAGAATCCACTGCGCAACATTGTCCAGGAAGTATCTATCGTGGGTAATCGCTACAACGGTGCCTGGGTACTTACTCAAATGCTGCTCGAGCCAGAGAACTGATTCGGCATCAAGGTGGTTAGTTGGTTCATCGAGAAGCAATAGATCAGGCGCTTCGAGAAGCAATTTACATAAAGCTACGCGACGCTTTTCTCCACCTGAGAGAACTTTGACATCTGCATCAGGTGGCGGACAGCGAAGTGCATCCATCGCCTGCTCGAGCTGTGAATCAATCTCCCATGCATTGCGGTGATCGAGTTGCTCTTGTAGCTCGCCCATCTCGGCCAGCAACTTGTCGTAATCAGCATCTGGGTTAGCCATCTCTTCTGAAATTTCATTGAAGCGACGGAGCATCTCCATCGTCTCGGCAACACCTTCTTGAACATTTTCAAGGACGGTCTTCTCTTCATTGAGGTGTGGCTCCTGTAGAAGAATTCCGACTGTATATCCAGGTGAAAGATATGCCTCGCCATTTGATGGCTGCTGAAGGCCTGCCATGATCTGAAGGACTGTCGATTTACCAGCTCCGTTGGGACCAACAACACCGATCTTTGCGCCAGGCAAAAACATCAGAGTTACGTCGTCGAGAATTACCTTCTCACCATGCGCTTTGCGCGCCTTCTTCATTGTGTAGATGAACTCAGCCATGGGCGCAACCTTACTAAGGAGTTTTACTAACTGAGTACAATTACGTCATACGACCCTGCAGGCGCCTGTAGCTCAGTCGGATAGAGCAACCGCCTTCTAAGCGGTAGGTCGCAGGTTCGATTCCTGCCAGGCGCACATTGCTTGCCAATTGCGCCGAAAAGAATGGCGCACTCTTTTCTTGCTAAACACATAAGACTGGGCAGTCCGCCGAAGCGAACTGCCCAGTCTTATGTCCCGTTTTTAAGGATTACTTATTCATCTTCGCGATCTGAGCTTTTGCCTTATCAAGGAATGTTCCTGATACAACAATGAACCCAAGTGAAGGTTTTGCACCTGAACATGCAGGAGAAACAATGTACTCGGCCAGTTGCTTTACAGCAGCTCCGCGCTCCTTATTTGCATACTCAGATTCGATCAACATGTAAGAGATGATTCCAAGTGTGTACGCACCAGGAACCTTTGTGTTGAAGTCATACTTCACGATGCCGTTAGCATCCTGTGATGCTTCGCCCAAGAATGCTGAAGTTGCTGCAGAATCTGGGAACGCGAAGTTACCTGAAGCATTTCCTACATATGCTGCACGGAGTCCGAAGGTATCTCCCCAGTTCTTCTCAGCGTATGTAATTGAGTACTTTGTCTTCGCTGCAAGTCCTGCAACTCCTTGTGACTGTCCCGCTCCAACAATGCGACCAATGTTGCCTGCAGAGTTGATGTTGCCTGGGAATGCAGTTGTGAAAGCGTTATTTGCTGCCTTTGGCCATACTGATGGAGCAACGCCGTTTAGCCATGATGTGAAGTTACCAGTTGTTCCTGAACCGTCTGAACGGTAGATAACTCTAATCTTCTGGTTTGGAAGTGTGTAAATAATTGACTTTGTGCCAGAGCGAAGAACTACTGGATTTCCAGCCTTGTCCTTCAACGCATTCCCGTCCTTATCCTTCTTGTACGAAACTGTCTTCACGCTGCGGTTGTTATCTGCAACAATTGCAGGATCATTCCACATTGTGATTTCACCAGCGAAAATCTTTGCAACTGTTTCTGCAGAGAGATAGATATCCTTCTTTGCAGGAAGGTTTACGAGAACTGCAATTGGAGCTGCAACGATTGGTGCGTGGAAAACTGTTGAGCGCTTAGTAGCAGCTGTGTGAGCTACATCTGAGAACCAGAAGTCTCCAATTTTTGCATCTGAATTCTTTACGCCAGTGCTTGAGCCTGTCGATGTATAGACATATGAGTGGTTTGTTGCCTTGTTGAATCCTGCCTTACATTCTTGGAGCAATGGATCAACAAATGATGCACCTGAGCCAGCAAGATCAACAGCCTGTGCTGGGGTAGCTGTACCAACTGCAATAAAGCCGGCGACGATTAGCGCCTTGGCCTTCTTAGAAAACTTCATCTTTTACCCTTCGTAGACGGACGTAAGTAACCCTTACGAGCAGAAAGGTATTGAGCGGGCGTTACTTTTTAGCCACCAGAAGGTAAACGTTTAGATTCTAGAAGGTGAACAAATGGATTTAGCCGAAGCGGCCGGTGACGTAATCCTCGGTGCGCTGATCCTGAGGAGAAGAGAAGATGCGGCTAGTTGGAGCTGCCTCAATCATCTCGCCAGGGCCCCCATCGGATAGGAAGAAGGCGGTGTAGTCAGAGACTCGGGCCGCCTGCTGCATATTGTGGGTAACGATGACGATTGTCATGGTCTTGGCCAGATCTGCAATTGTCTCTTCAATTCTAAATGTTGATCCTGGGTCGAGAGCAGAACATGGCTCATCCATCAAGAGAACTTGTGGCTTGACTGCTAGTGAGCGAGCGATGCAGAGACGTTGCTGCTGGCCACCCGAGAGAGCACCACCGTGTTCTCCTAGACGATCCTTAACCTCATTCCATAGCCCTGCACGCGTTAGGCAGGATTCAAGAAGCTCATCTGTGTTCTCTCTCTTCAACTGAGCAAGCTTGAGACCTGAGAGTACGTTTTCGCCGATTGTCATCGAAGGAAATGGGTTTGGCTTCTGGAAAACCATACCTACACGAAGACGAATCTTGGTGACATCTGTGCCTGGTGCGTAAATATCTTTTCCATCGAGTAGAACTTCACCAGCCATTGCAGCTGTAGGAATAAACTCATGCATACGGTTGAGAGTTCTAATAAAGGTAGATTTTCCGCAACCTGATGGGCCGATTAGCGCCGTTACTGTTCCTGCAGCAAAGTCCAAGGTGACATCAGAGAGCACGTGCTTATTGCCAAACCAGGCATGCACGCCACGAGTCTCAAGACCAGTGCCAAGTAGGGCAGTTCCTGGTTGAGATACAGTGCGAGCAGATGCAACGCTCGAGAGCGAAGATGGAGTTACGTGTGCTGTTGTCATGTTTTCATCCTTCTCGTTGTTATTGAAATTCTCTGTACCGGCCATGGAATTAACCAACCTTTCTTCCGCTTAAGTAGCGTGCCATACCAAAAAGAATGAAGATAAAGCTCAACAGAACGAGCATGCCCGCCCACGCACGGGCAAGTGATTCCTCAGTGCCACTGGTAAGGAATGCCTTCCAAATATAGAACGGAAGCGATCCCATCGCTCCCTCAGTGGGATTAAGATTTAAGGAATCTCCTCCACCTGAAACAAGAAGGATGGGAGCAGTCTCACCGATAATTCGAGCCACACCTAAGATGATTGCAGTGACCAAGCCGCTCTTTGCCGCTGGGAGTACTACCCCAGCAACGGTACGCCATTGAGTTCCACCTAAAGCGACGCCGGCTTCACGTAGTTCGTTGGGAATAAGTCGCAACATTTCCTCGGCTGTTCTTGCGATAGTTGGGATCATCAGAATTGTGAGCGCCAAAGAGCCCATCAAACCTGAAAGCTCTTTCGTTACGGGATAGACCAAACTAGACAAGATAAAGAGACCAGCAACAATCGATGGCACACCAGACATCGCTTGCACTAAGAATTTAATTGGGCGAGTTAGAGACCCACGAATTTCGGTCAGGTAAAGAGCAGTAAGTACTCCGATTGGAAAGCTAATGATGAGTGCGCCACCAACCATGATCACAGTTCCAGCGAGCGCATGTAGTAACCCACCAGTTGCAATTGGATCATTTACTGATGCAAGGGCCATATCGTTGGTAAGAATTCCCCAATGAAGTCCTTTATATCCCTTGATAAAGACTGTGGAGACGATACTGACGATTGGAATTAATGTGATCACAATCGCCATCACTGCAAAAACTTGGAGCAGGGCATCCTTTGCTGCAGCCGTTCCACGCTTGAAGTAGTGGAAACCGAAATTCAAAATGAGAAGTGCGAAGAAGAGCGAGAAGAAGAAGCCTAATTTTCCATTGAGCCCTGTCAATTTGACTGAAGCGCCAGCTAAAGCAAATGCGGCAAATACAATCAGCAGATTCTTCATCTTATCTGCAGTAGTTGGTTGCCATGGCTTCTGCGGCTTAGGAATCACGTTGCTCATCGACCCTTACCTCCAAAGCGATTAATGAGAAAATCTGCTGCCGCATTTACCGCAAGGGTGAGCAGGAAGAGGATCAATCCTGCAGCCATCAGTGCATCTACCTCGTAAGGACCTGCTTCACCGAATTTGAGAAGAATCAAAGATGCCACATTTCCGCCAGCACCAAAGAGAACCTGCCAATTCACTTGATAAACGATATTGAGTACGGTGTAGACAGCAACCGTTTCACCCATTGCGCGACCTAGTCCGAGCATTGCGCCACCGATGATTCCACCACGACCATATGGAATTACGACAGCTTTAATCATCGCCAGCTTTGTAGCTCCGAGTGCATACGCTGCTTGGATTCGGTCTAAGGGTGTTTGATCAAAAATTTCGCGTGAGATCGCTGTAACGATTGGAATAATCATGACAGCCAAGACCAACCCTGCGATAAATGGTGAACGCTCAAAGACTGGGGCAGGTACATCAAAGAGAGGAATAAATCCTAAGTACTTATTGAGTAACTTAGCCCAATATTCTGCCGAAGACATAAAGACAATAAATCCCCAGAAACCAAAGAGCAAGGATGGAAAGGCAGCCATCAAGTCAATTACTGAGATAAGAAATTTCTTAATTTTGCCGTTTGCATAGAATGTTAAGTACAACGCGGTCAACACTGAAATAGGAACTCCTACGATAACTGCGATGACGGCACATAACAGCGTCCCCACCAGCATCGGACCAATTCCAAAATCTGATTGAGTGATGTTGCCCGTCTCATCCGTGATTGCTTCCCAAGTGGAGCCAGTGATGAAGCCAAGTTTTTCGTCAACGAGTACGTTCGCACCTTTTAATGAAAGAAATAGTGCAATCAATCCAAGAATTACGAGTGAAGCCATTCCACCGATAGTGACAACGATGCGGAAGACTTGATCAGAGCGGCGTGGCTTTGTGGTGATCTCGCGTGGTGATGGGGGCGCAGGTCGTTCCTTGAGCTCAATTGCCATGGCGCGATAATGCCCCTAAATCAAGGTCGAAATTCGGACTTTAGGTGAACTAAAGGTGAACGAATCCTGAATTATCCCTCAGAAGAGCCTGCCCCTATTCTTGGCGCATGAGTACCCCCTTGCCCCACCTGATTTGGATCGATTGCGAGATGACGGGGCTGGATCTGGCCACCGATGCCCTCGTAGAAATCGCAGTCCTGGTTACCGACTCAGATCTCAACATCATCGGCGAGGGCGTGGAT
>JBILBB010000071.1:0-5359 GCA_044353955.1 Candidatus Planktophila sp.
GCTGCAGCAGTTGAGGCAGATCTTTATGATGCGAAGAAGGTCGAGGCTCTGCGTGATTCTTTCGAAGCAGGAGTTACGGCTCTTCGCCCAGATGCAGTAATCAATGGCAAGGGTGCAGATCGTCTGCCGGGAATTTCAAATATTACATTTCCTGGAACACAGAGTGATTCACTCTTGCTGCTGATGGATTCGGAGAAAGTTTCATGTTCAACAGGTGCTGCCTGCACAGCAGGAGTACATAGACCAAGCCATGTTTTGATGGCGATGGGCCTTACCGATGTTGTATCTCAATCCTCACTTCGTTTCTCATTTGGGGCAACCAATACTGCAGCAGATGTTGAATTTGCTCTCTCAGTGTTGCCAACTGTTATTGAACGCGGCCTTGCTGCAAATGCTGTAGGTAAGAAGTGAAGATAATCGCCGCCATGAGCGGTGGAGTTGATTCTGCAGTTGCAGCAGCCCGCGCAGTTGAGGCAGGACATGAAGTTATTGGCGTGCACTTAGCGCTCTCATCTAACCCACAGAAGTACCGCAGTGGTGCTCGCGGATGTTGCACCATTGAAGATTCACATGATGCACGCAGAGCTGCAGATGTCATCGGCATCCCTTTCTATATCTGGGATATGGCAGATGAATTTCATGAAGGCGTAGTCGAGAACTTCATGAGCGAATATGCAGCGGGGCGAACACCGAATCCCTGTCTTCGCTGCAATGAGAAGATTAAATTTGCAGCAGTTCTTGATCGCGCAAAGGCGATGGGATTCGATGGCGTTGTTACAGGACACTATGCACGGACTCAAGAATCTTCCGATGGCCGCACACTGCATCGCGCAGTGGATCCGCTCAAGGATCAGTCCTATGTTCTTGCAGTTCTTAACCGCGAACAAATCAATGGTGCGATATTTCCATTAGGCGATACTGAGAAAGTTGATATTCGAATCGAGGCTGAAGCTCGCGGATTAGCTGTTGCGCAGAAGCCAGATAGCCACGATATTTGTTTCGTTCCTTCTGGCGATAACGCTGGTTGGTTGCGCGATCGTTTGGGCAGCGAAGTTGGACCAATCGTTGATCAAGATGGCACCAAGATTGGCGAACATAAGGGTGCATACACATACACAATCGGCCAGCGCAAAGGTCTGGGACTAACTGTTCCAACAGCAGATGGATCTCCGCGCTTTGTCTTAAAGATTGAGCCAGTAACAAATACCGTTGTCGTAGGTGCACGAGAAGATCTCGCTGTGACCTCAATGCGCGGTGAGAAACCAATCTTCTGTGGCCCGGAAATCGGCGCTGCTCCGCTACGTGGTTTTGTTCAAGTTCGTGCACATGGTGCAGCACTTGGCTGCACTTACTATCTTGATAACGGCCAGCTCGTTGCCGAACTTGATTCACCATTGCTGGGGCTTGCGACAGGACAAGCGATGGTCATCTATGACGGCGATCGCGTTGTTGGTTCGGCGACTATCTGCGAGACAGCATGACAAACCAAGCGCGCCACAGAATTATCGAACTCACCAATGAGATTCGTGAACACCAATTTAAATATTATGTTTTAGATGCACCCACCGTTACCGATGCCCAATTCGATAAGCTCATAAAGGAGCTGCAGGACTTAGAGGCAAAGCACCCAGAACTTCTCGAACCAGATTCACCATCACTTGGTGTTGGCGGGGGATTTGCGACAACATTTGATCAGCATGATCACATCGAGAAGATGATGAGCCTTGATAACGTCTTTGATGAAGATGAGCTCACTACCTGGTTTGATCGAGTCGAGAAGGATTTGCCGTCACCTGAATATCTATGCGAACTTAAAGTCGATGGCCTTGCGATCAACCTTTTATACGAGAACGGTCAATTGGTTCGGGCGTTGACTCGCGGTAATGGCGTAACTGGTGAAGATGTCACTCTCAATGTAAAGACCATCAAGGGACTTACTCATTCGCTTGCGGGCAAGAAAGTTCCAGCTCTCATTGAAGTCCGCGGTGAAGTCTTCTTACCTGTCGATGCATTTAACCAACTTAATGAAGAGCTTGAAGAAGCTGGCAAGCCACTCTTTGCCAATCCTCGTAACTGCGCAGCTGGATCGCTGCGTCAGAAAGATCCAAGAGTTACTGCATCTCGCGCACTCGATGTCGTCGTGCATGGCGTTGGTGCATCTGAAGGAATTACATTTACATCTCAATCAGATGCTTATGCGCAGCTAAAGGCGTTGGGGTTGCCAACATCGAGCCGCTTTAAAGTCTGCAAGAGCCGTAAAGAAGTTCTAGCGTTCATTGAAAATTACAATATTCATCGCCACGATGTCGAGCACGAGATTGATGGCGTTGTTATTAAAGTTGATGAGATTTCAGAACAGAAGAAGTTGGGCTTTACATCACGTGCACCAAAGTGGGCGATTGCGTATAAGTATCCACCAGAAGAGGTAACGACCAAGTTATTGGATATCAAAGTAAGCGTTGGGCGTACTGGTCGAGTTACACCCTTTGCATTTATGGAGCCAGTCAAAGTTGCAGGTTCAACAGTTACCAATGCAACGCTTCATAACCAAGAAGAGATTGAACGCAAAGGCGTTCTAATTGGCGACACCGTCATTATCCGCAAGGCAGGCGATGTCATTCCTGAAGTTTTAGGACCAGTCTTAGATAAGCGCACAGGTAAAGAGCGCGCATTTGTGATGCCAACTCATTGCCCAGAATGTGCAACAGAGCTACGTGCAATTACCGAAGGCGATGTTGATATTCGTTGCCCGAATACGCGCAGTTGTCCGGCGCAGCTTCGTGAACGCATTTACTACATCGGCTCTCGCGCAGCTTTGGATATCGATGTTCTGGGTTATGAAGCAGCGGTTGCGCTTCTTGCCGACAAGATCATCACCGATGAGGCAGATATCTTCTCGCTCACCGAATCTAAATTAATGAAGTCGCAATTCTTTACCAAGAAAGATGGCAGCAAGGGTAAGAATTTAGAGAAGTTACTAGAAGCGCTCGAGACTGCAAAGAGCCGCCCACTGTGGCGAACAATTGTTGCGCTCTCAATTCGCCATGTAGGTCCAACTGCGGCCCAAGCACTTGCAACAAATTTGGGCAGCATGGATGCAATCTCAAAGGCAAAGGTCGAAACTTTGGCTGAGATTGATGGCCTTGGAGATGTCATAGCGCAATCTGTTGTCGAATGGTTTGACGTTGATTGGCACCAGAGAATTATCGAAGAATGGAGTAAAGCTGGCGTAAGTATGGTTAATCAGAAAGCTGCAGATCTTCCACAAACTCTTGCAGGTCTAACCTTTGTAGTAACTGGAGGTCTTGAAGGATTTACTCGCGATTCAATTGCAGAGGCAATCACGGCCCATGGCGGAAAGGCATCATCTTCTGTCTCCAAGAAAACCGATTATGTGCTGGTCGGCTCAGACCCAGGTTCTAAGATGGCTAAAGCACAAGAGTTAGGCGTCACAATTATCGATGAGGCGCGCTTTTTAGAACTTCTTGCAGGTAAGTAGTAATCTTTGCCTCATGATTAATCTTGCATCTGAAGCAGTTCGCGAGCTACCTGTTTCTCCAACTATTTTTGGAGTAATCACCTTCGCAATCTTCTCTTTTCTTCTGTACATCACTCTTCGCCTAGATAAGTAATCGCCTTGAAAGTTGGGCTTTACGGCGGCACATTTGATCCCATTCATAACGGTCACATTCGCGTTATTGAAGAGGTAATTTCACAAAAGATTGTTGACCGCTTACTTGTTGTTCCTGCAGGTGAACCACGTCTGCGCGAGAACGCTCCTGTTGCAACTGGCGCCCAGCGCCGTGCGATGTGCCAATTAGCAATCAGTGCACTTCCCTCTGAAATTGCATCTCATGTAGAAGTAAATCCCATTGAGATTCTGCGCCAAGGGCCTAGTTATGCAATCGATACCGTTGAAGCGATTGCGCAGACCTATGAGGGCGCAACGATTGTTCTCATCCTGGGCACAGATGCATACGAGAAGATTGACCAGTGGCACCGCGCAGATGAGTTAAGGAAGATGGTGGAATTTCTTGTGATTGACCGCCCAGATTTTCCAGGAAGCCACAACGTTCAACTCAATACAATTGCAGTCTCGGCGACAGATATTCGCGCCAAGAAATCAGATCTAATACCGGCAGCAGTTGCTGCATATATAAAGGAGCAGAACCTCTATGCCAGCAAGTAAAGCCTGCGTTGAACGCACCCAAATTGCTGCTCGTGCAGCTGCCGATAAATTCGGAAGCGAGCTTGTTGCTCTCGATCTATCCGACCAGAGCGTCCTCAGCGAGGTCTTCCTTATTGTTACTGCGACTAATACAAAGATGATTGGCTCGATCGCCGATGAGGTTGAAGAGAAACTCCGCCTCGCGGGGGATAAGCCACTTCGCCGCGAAGGCACTGATGAGTGGATTCTTCTCGATTACTCAGATCTAGTCGTACATATTCAATCAACGGAACTTCGTCGTTACTACATGCTTGATCGTCTGTGGAATGACTGCCCAAAGATCGAACTCGATATCGTGAGAGAAGAAGCAGCTCGTGGGTAATCAATTAATCCTCTGGCGTCATGGTCAGACCGATTGGAATGTAGCCAATAAGTTTCAGGGACATACAGATATTCCACTTAACGAAGTAGGTAAGTTTCAGGCATCACATGCAGCTCCAATCTTGGCTTCGATGAAGCCAACGATGATGATTGCAAGTGATTTGGATCGGGCGCAGAAGACAGCACACGAACTCGTTAAGTTAACTGGTTTAGAAGTTGCAACAGATCCACGTTTGCGCGAGACAAATTGCGGAAACTGGGAAGGTCTTACTGGCGATGAAATTCGCAAAGTAGATCTCGATAATTTACGTGAATGGTCGATGGGTGGAGATAACCCCGCTGGCGGCATTGGCGAACGCAGAAGTGAAGTTGGAGCGCGTGGGTTTGCTGCAATTATGGAAGCGCTCGAAGGTAAAGATAAGCAACGTCTCGTTGTTGCAACCCATGGTGGAACTGCAAGAACAATTATTGGCACATTCTTAAATCTTCCGATTCCATTCTGGTCTCGTATCGGTGGACTTTCTAATGCGCAGTGGTCGATACTCGAAGAGTCGCCAAAGGGCTGGTTATTAGTTGAACATAATGCGGGATCGATTCCAGAGCCTGTATTTGGTGAGGAATCCGGCGGAGTCGTACCTGACTCTGTGCGGTAAAGTACGCGAACCATCAAGCAACATCATTGACGGGGATATGGCGCAATTGGTAGCGCGCTTCCATGGCATGGAAGAGGTTAGGGGTTCGATTCCCCTTATCTCCACGTGAGTACAGAACGCGAACACGCGGCATACGACTTTGCATACGTGCAAGAGA
>JBILBB010000072.1:0-5343 GCA_044353955.1 Candidatus Planktophila sp.
GTGCAATCTGCGCCTTGGTAAGCACTTCATTTTCACGTAGCGCCTGAACAACGGCGCCTCGACATTGGCGATCAGTTCCGTGCCAACTCTGTCTGCGCTTTACGAGATCTGATTTCGGATAATCCAAACTTCGCCATAAACATCTATCTGCAACGGGACATATAGCGCATTTGGGGGATTGCGATGTACAGACTAATGCGCCGAGCTCCATCGTTGCTGCAGCCCAGATATGTGGATCCTTCTTTGGAATCAACTCTTGATATCTTACTTTCTCTTCTTTTGTAGCAGATGTTGTCGGTGATTCAGCGCCATCAAAGAGTCTTGTAAAGAGTCGTCGAATGTTGATATCCAAAACAAGGGAGCGACTAGAGAATGCAAAGGCGACCATTGCAGCTGCTGTGTATTCACCAACACCAGGAAGTTTTCGAAGGTCTACCTCTGTTGTGGGAATTTTCCCGTTAAGTTCTTTGGTAATGACCTTTGCGCACTCATGGAGTCGCAGCGCACGTCGTGGATAACCCAATCGACCCCATGCAGTGATTACTTCAGCAGGCGTTGCCTTTGCAAGGTGAGCCGCAGTTGGCCAGCGCTTCATCCATTGGTTATAGACGGGCAAGACTCGATTTACGGGCGTTTGCTGCAACATAAACTCTGAGACCAGGATGCCCCAAGAATCTGTCTTTCGCCAAGGAAGGTCTCGTTTATTCTTCTTAAACCAAGATGAGATCTCTTTCTCGTACATTAATCGCCGGTGATCTTTACTCGTTGCAACGCTTGATCAAGACGCGAAACTTCGACAATCTCCATTCCATCAATCTTTACATCAGAGCCAGCTGGAACAAGTGCTCGTTTAAAGCCAAGTCGGTAGGCCTCAGCTAATCTACGTGAGACTCCGCTGACCTTGCGAATTTCACCTGCAAGTCCGACTTCACCGATTGCAACTAAATCTGCAGGTAACGCCAAACCCTTTGCAGCGGAAGCAACCGCAAGAGCCAAAGCAAGATCTGCGGCAGGTTCTGACATCTTCATTCCACCGACAGTTGCTGCATAGACATCGCGCCCACCAACGCGCACATGTGCGCGAAGTTCAAGTACTGCAAGGGTCATAGATGTTCGGGCAGAGTCGAGGCCACTTGTGACACGACGAGCATTTCCAAAGTCGCTTTCACGTCCCGCACTTACTAGCGCTTGGATTTCGGCGAGTAATGGACGACGCCCTTCGAGAGTCACTGTTACGCACGTTCCGGGGACAGGTTCTGTGTGGCGTGATGTAAAGAGACCAGTTGGGTCGAGAACGCTCTCGATTCCGGTATCGCTTAAATCAAAACAACCGACTTCATCGCTGGCACCAAAACGGTTCTTTATTGCACGTATCAAACGTAGGCGAGAGTGTCGTTCGCCCTCAAATTGCAGAACAACATCGACGATATGTTCAAGAAGACGAGGACCGGCAATCGATCCATCCTTAGTAACGTGTCCGACTAAGAGCAGAGTGATGTCACGATCTTTACAGATTCGAATTAATGCGCCAGCAACTTCGCGCACTTGTGTAACACCACCAGGTGAACCATCTGCAGTCGATGATCCAATTGTCTGTACTGAGTCGATAATCACAAGCTGTGGCTTTACTGCATCAATATGTGCAATGACTGCACCTAAATCTGTCTCAGATGCAAGGAAGAGTTGTGGATCTATCGCCTTAATGCGTTCGGCACGTAGCCGAACTTGAGATGCAGATTCTTCACCAGATATATAGAGGGCGGGAATTCCTTTAGCAGCAGTTTGTGCTGCAACGGATAAGAGGAGAGTTGATTTACCAACGCCGGGTTCGCCAGCTAAGAGAATTGCTGCTCCTGGAACAAGGCCGCCGCCAAGAACGCGATCGAGTTCAGTTACACCGGTGGGTTTTGCTTGAGCAGCGGAAAGATCTACTTCACCGATAGGTGTTGCCTTATTGGTAACAGATCCTGGCACAAGTGAGAGTTTCTTCGGCGCAGCAATTTCTTCAACGGTGCCCCACGCTTGGCATTCACCGCAACGGCCGACCCATTTCTGCGATGTCCAGCCGCATTCAAAGCAGCGGAATGGATCCTTCTCAACCTTGGCCATAGATGTAGGTTAGAGCAGAAGGCTGACTAGCGTGAACTGACTACCAAGAAACGATTATTTGCCTGCTGCGATTGTTGCAGGGTGTTGAATAACGAAGAGCGGCAGTGAGCGCGCCTGCGCATCCTTAATTCCCTGAATGCGGCGGTCACAGTGCTCGGCCAAGATTGCATAGGCATCTTTACCCATCAACTGTTGGAGCTCTGCCTTATTAGAGATGTAGACAGGTTCGCTGCCGACATGTGCATCGGTATTGCTAGTGCAGTACCAATCGAAATCATCTCCGCCATCGCCCCAGCCAAGTCGTTCGTACTCGCCGATAACTGTGACTGAATATTCGCGCTCGCCCATTTCGCGAGTTTCATAACTGCGACGAAGTGGAAGTTGCCAACAAACATCTGGTTTTGTATCTACAAAGTGAATCTGTCGCTTCTGCGCAAGGTGGTGAAGTACGCAACCAAATGAACCAGTAAACCCTGGAGCTTCGTGACCTTTTCGATTTAAAAAGATGCAGGCATCATCTACAGTGCGCGTCTTTCTCTCTTTATCTTCATCTAAATCTGTAATGCGCAATTGTCCACCTGGCTTCTTAGGGCGAGCTTCTTCATAGAATTGCCACATATCTGGAGTAAGAAATTCAGCAGCCTTGCGAACGCGAATTTCATCATCCTCATCTGAATACATCGCGCCTTCAGTACAGCAGCCATCATTTGGGCGATCTTTAAAAACCCCTTGGCAGCCATCGCCATAAATACAGGTCCAAAATGAAGTCAACCAGGTGAGGTCGCACTTAAAGATTTCTTCCTCGTCGTTCGGGTCTGTGAATTCGACCCAGTCGCGTGCAAAACCTGGCTTTATCTCTGACATAGTCGCAGAGCCTACGCGTACTCTTTCGCCATGGCTAATTACGAAGGCATCTCACAAGTCACAATCATCGGTGCCGGAACTATGGGAGAAGCATTTATTGCCGCTCTCATTCGATCAGGTATGAAGCCTTCAGTCATTACTATCGTGGTTCGTCGTGAAGAACATGGCGCAGAGCTAGCAGAGCGCTATGGAGTCACTGTTAAGGGCCTTGCAGAGGCTGTAACAACTTCAGATGTCATCATCCTCGGAGTTAAACCGCAGGGACTTGCAGATTTACTGCCTCAAATTCAGCCTCACCTTAAAGGCGATTCACTAGTGATCTCACTTCTTGCTGGAAAGACAATTGCTGGAATCTCTGAGGGGCTCGCAGGTCATACAGCCATCGCTCGAGTGATGCCAAATACCCCGACGCTCATTGGAAAGGGAATGGCTGGATATTCACTTTCATCGGGTGTAACTGCGGCGCAGAAGAAATTTGTTGATCAGCTACTCGATGCAACAGGTAAGTCAATTGAAATTCCTGAGGAGCTACAGAATGCACTGACTGGAACAAGTGGATCTGGTCCTGCATACTTCTTTAGATTTGTTGAAGCGATGGTCGACGGCTCTGTTGCAATGGGTCTCTCTCGCGAGGATGCAACAACGTTAACTATCCAAACAATCGTTGGCGCTGCCGCTCTTCTCGATCAATCTGGTGAGACACCTACTCGACTACGGGAAAAGGTAACTAGCCTTAAAGGTGCAACAGCAGAAGCGCTTGCAGTATTTGATGAAGCAGGAATAACAGAAATCGTTGCAAAGGCGATGGCTGCATCTGCACGACGTTCAGAGGAACTTGCTCAGTAATGAAATTTCTTGCAGCGCTTATCTCCCTCTCACTTCTCTTTGCAACGCCAGCGGATGCAGCGCAGAAGAGAGTTGCAGTAAAGAAGATTGAGAAGATTGCAACCCTTCCAACGGCTGAACTTTTACTTGCTAGCAAGTCATCGATAATCACAGTTGGAAATATTGAATCAGCAACATCTGATATTTCAGTGGGTGCACTTAACTCAGATGGGACACCTTCGTGGAGCCTAAATCTAGATTCAGGTTTGGATGAGATTGCAATGGCTGCCACATCAGATAGCGCTGGAAATATCTGGCTTGCAGGCTTTTCTGCAACGGCACTTGTCGAAGAGACAACAACACCAACAGTGGTCGCAGAGAATCCTGATTCAGTGCTTGTGGAACCTTCAGAAGCAGCTCGCAGTGATCTCAATAGGCTGACCATCTGGAAGGTCACTCCTAGTGGAGAGTTAGAGGCGAGTTATTACTCATCTGAGAATTTGCCCGGAATCATTACTTCAATCTCTGCATCGAAATCAGGTTTATCAATTCTTGGCCAGTACAACCAGAGATCTTTCATCCAGGCAATGAGTATCAATGGTGCCTTCGGCAACCTTGCATTTATCGGCACCTCAAAGACATCCCTAAACGCAGTTGTGAGAAATAGCGATGGAAGCTCAAGTGCTTTTGGTTTGAGTTCTGAAACCCTTGGTGGAAAGAAGTTGGCAGCAAAGGTCGATGGCGTATTGGTCAAGGTCTCAAAAGCTGGAGCAATAACAAGCGTTGTGCGAAGTTCTGCGATTAGCGCAGAGCGTGCATGGCTTAGCGCTGACTCCAATTTTCTCCTCAGTGGTTATGTAAAGGTCGGAAAGAAGATTGAGAGTGCAATTACCAAATTCACTCCAACCTTTGCACCTACATGGACCTTGAGAGTTCCATCAGCCGGTGAATCTCTGGCAATCACTGCCGGCAAAACTTCGATTGCTGCGGTGAATTCAAATGCGCCGGTGACTTCACTCATCGGTTGGAAACCGACAAAACCTTCGCTTTTACTGATTGCCTTTGATTCAAAAGGTTTAATCACTGCGGCGAAAGGTTCTGCAGATTTAAGTGCGCCACTTGCGCTCACATATTCGAAAGAGCTCGGTGTATTTGGACTTGCTAAGGCATCTGATGGCGCGGTAACTCTCTTTAAATTTTAAAGATAAAGGTTAAGGTCTAAACATAGAGAGTTGACCGTTGACGCCAGCAACTAAGTAGCGAACTCGGTCAATCACAATCCAAGCTGAAGAGATTCCAGAATCATTCTGTTCAGGTGAGACTAAAGAGATAGTTGGCGTCTTACGTGAATGATCAAGTACGCAGAGTCTTTGAGCGCAGTTAAAAGCAATAGCCGTTCCATCAGTATTGAGATATTTACCTGGAGCGCCATAACTTTCAGTAGTTGCAACGTTCTGCTGTGGCGTGCTCTGTACCAAGCTCCAGCGAATCTTTGCAGGATTTGGTGCAGTTGCAGGAGATGCAATCAACCAGCTCGCGGTTATC
>JBILBB010000006.1:0-19012 GCA_044353955.1 Candidatus Planktophila sp.
CGATCTCTATGGTCGCGGCGAACCCGCAGATGCAGTCACTGTTGCTGCCGAACTTACAAAGCGCGGCGACATTGCACGTGCAGGTGGCGCGCCATATCTCCACACACTTATCTCATCTGTTCCAACAGCAGCTAACGCGGGCTACTACGCAAAGATTGTTCTCGAACATGCAATTATGCGCCGACTTGTTGAAGCAGGTACAAAGATTGTTCAACTTGGATACGACCAAAATGGCGAAGTCGATGATGCAGTAGATGCAGCGCAAGCAGAAGTCTATGCAGTTACCGAACGCCGCTCTTCAGAAGATTATGTACAACTTAATACTCTCTTGCCACAAGCGCTCGATGAGATTGAAGCGATATCTAAAGGTATTGGTATCGAAGGAGTTAAATCAGGTTTCCGCGATCTCGATCAACTCACACACGGTTTCCATCCAGGAAATATGGTTATCATCGCTGCACGTCCTGCAGTTGGTAAATCAACGCTCGGTCTCGATATTGCGCGTCATGCTGCGATTCACGAGAACCAGACAGCGGTTATCTTCTCTCTCGAAATGTCGAAATCTGAAATCACAATGCGTATGTTGTCTGCCGAGGCCCGCGTTGGTCTAAACAGTATCCGTTCAGGACAACTCAGCGATGATGAATGGTCGAAGCTGGCACGTCGTATGGGCGAGATTTCAGATGCGCCACTCTTTATCGATGATTCACCAAATCTTTCAATGATGGAGATCCGCGCAAAGGCCCGCCGCCTTAAGCAGCGCCACGATCTCAAGTTGGTTGTTATCGATTACTTGCAGTTGATGTCATCAGGTAAGCGCGTTGAAAATCGTCAGCAAGAAGTCTCTGAATTCTCACGTCACCTTAAGTTGATGGCGAAAGAGCTCAATGTGCCGGTAATCGCTATCTCTCAGCTCAACCGTGGCCCTGAACAACGTACAGATAAGCGCCCGATGCTCTCTGACCTACGTGAATCAGGTTCTATCGAACAAGATGCAGACGTAGTTATCTTGTTGCACCGCGATGATATGTACGATTCACAGAACCGTTCAGGCGAAGCAGATTTCATCGTTGCAAAGCACCGTAACGGACCAACGCGAACAATTACCGTCTCTGCACAACTTCACTTTGCACGCTTCTTCGATATGGCGCCAAATGTTGGTGCAGGTCGCGACTTCACGCAGTCAACTGCAGCATCTACAGATATTCAGCCATCAGCACCCGGCGATGGCGGTTGGAACGAGTAGACCCTCTTTAACTTATTTGGAGGCTACAGTTTTAGCACGATCAGCGAGATAAATTCCAAAGAGCACAACAACTGCTCCGAAGAGTTGAATTGCATCCCAACTCTGACCAAACCAGACCCATGCAAAGGCACCTGCCAATACCGGCTCAAGCATTCCAATCACACTACTTGTTGATGCAGTAAGAAGTCGCATACCTGTAAGCACGCAGAGATAAGGAACAACAGTCCCGATGATTGCAGCTGCTGCCATCATCACCCAACCTGGAACCAATATGCCAGCGGCAATGCCACCGAGGTCCATCTTCATTGTGAATACTTCAAATGGGAAGTTCCAAGGTGGAAGAACCACAAGCCAGAAAATAGATGCGAAGCCCATTCCAAAGATAAGCATTGCAATCGGCTGACGAGTTGTACCGATTTTCTCGCTCATAAGGAAGTAGGCGGCGAGTGCGAAGGCGCTTCCTGTCGCGCCTGCGATTCCAATGAGATCAAAGGTAAAGCCATTCCACGCCTTTGAAACCAGGATTAATCCCAGCAGGGAGAGAGCAATTGCAATCCACATATCACGAGCAACAAATCCCCTGCGGACAAACTTGATCCAGAGAACTATCCAGATTGGTGCGGTAAATTCGATAATCAAAACGAGTGCAATTGGTACCCCGCGCTGGATTCCTAACAAATACCCGAAGTTGACCATGGCAAAACCAATAACTCCATACATTCCCAACTTAGGAATTTCGGAGCGGACTATTTTTATGAGCTCTGGCTTAGTGAGTAAGACATAAGTTCCGAGAATTACAACGGCGGTAACTGATCGAAACTCAGCAAGCCGAAATGCCGGTAGATGTTTTAGTACGACAATGACAACGATTCCACTTAGCGCAAATATAAATGCACCCAAAATAAGAAAAAACTCACCGCGATGTTTTGAGAGCATCAGGTGAGTTTATCTTATTAACTTAGAAAGCAGATTCAGGAATCTCCATAATCGTTGAATCAGTTGCTTCTACAATCTTGCGATCTGCAGTGATGTGAGGAAGAACTGTGGCAACGAAGAACTTCGCTGATGCAATCTTTCCTGTGTAGAAATCAGAATCTTTTCCAGCGCCTGCAGCGAGCTTCTCAGCTGCAATATCTGCTTGGCGAAGAAGTAGCCAAGTGATGATGACATCACCAACAGCCATCAGAGCGCGAGATGTGCTCAAACCAACCTTGTAAATCTCATCAGCTTTCTCTTGTGAAGCCATTGCATGGCCAACGAGAACTCCGATAATTCCATTGAGATCTGCAAGCGCCTTAAGTAGGGCTTGCTTCTCTGCTGCATGCACTCCGCCAGTCTCAGCAAATGCTTGAATCTCTTTTCCAAGTAGTCCAAGTGCGCGTCCGCCATCTTTAACAACCTTACGGAAGAAGAAGTCGAGACCTTGAATTGCAGTTGTACCTTCATACAAGGTATCGATCTTTGCATCGCGAACATATTGTTCAAGTGGCCAATCTTGAGTAAATCCTGCGCCGCCAAAGGTTTGCAGTGACTCTGTGCCAAGAAGTGTCCATGACTTCTCTGAACCAAATCCCTTAACTACAGGAAGCAAGAGATCATTGAGAGCCTCCATCGTCTCTAACTTCTCGGTATCGCCTGCTTCGCGAGCGAGCTCGATCTCATCTTGAATTGATGCGGTGTAGAGAACCAGGGCTCTCATACCTTCGGAATAAGCCTTCTGCACCATCAGCGAACGACGCACATCAGGGTGATGAATAATCGTGACGCGAGGGCTTGCCTTATCGTTCATAACTTTTAGGTCGCCACCTTGTACGCGCACCTTTGCATAGCTCAGCGCTTGCAGATATCCAGCTGAGAGAGTTGCAATCGCTTTTGTTCCAACCATCATGCGAGCAAATTCAATGATCTTAAACATCTGTGCAATACCTTGATGAACATCGCCGAGCAGATATCCAACTGCAGGTTCTTTCTCACCGAGATTTACTTCGCAGGTAGCTGAGACGTTCAGACCCATCTTGCTCTCTACACCTGTGACATAGACGCCGTTACGCTTTCCGAGTTCACCAGTTTCAAGATCAAACATAAACTTTGGAATAAGGAAGAGTGAGAGACCCTTTGTTCCTGGTCCGCCACCTTCGCGACGTGCAAGTGTGAAGTGCATGATGTTGTCGTAGATATCTGCATCTCCTGAGGTGATATAACGCTTCGTGCCGGTGATATGCCAGGTTCCATCAGGTTGCTCAACAGCTTTTGTGCGACCTGCTCCGACATCAGAACCTGCATCAGGTTCTGTCAATTGCATCGTTGCGCCCCAGTGGCGATCAATCATGTGCTTCGCCATCTTCTTCTGAACATCTGTACCTAAAACATGAGCAACGTGTGCAAATGCATAACCGGATGCATAAATATGAATTGCAGGATTTGAACCGAGAACCATCTCAGCAATTGCCCAGCGCACTGATGCAGGAATTCGCATTCCCCCAAGTTCTACCGGTGCATCAAGACGCCACCATTCGCCATCGACATATGCTTTATACGATTTCTTAAAACTTTCAGGAAGTTTGATATCTCCTGTTGCCTTATTGAAATCGGTACCGATGCGATCGCCTTCAACGAAAGATGCGGCAAGATCATTTTCGGTAAGACGTTTCATCTCTTCCAACATCCCCATCGCTGTGTCGCGATCAAGGTCGGAGTAGATAGAGGTACCGAGAACTTTCTCGCGACCCAAAAGGTCGAAGAGGCAGAATTCGATGTCACGGAGGTTGGCGTTGTAATGGCTCATGGCGTAATGGTGCTACCCGCCAGTAACTTACGCAAGCGCGCCGAAGGTCTTTTTTTCGCCCCTGCGCAGGTAGGCTCGCGCCGTGCTTCTAAGTGATCGCGATATCCGCTCCGAAATAACCGCTGGCCGCGTCGCCGTTGAGCCTTTTGAAGAGGCGATGATCCAACCTTCATCGGTTGATGTCCGCCTCGATAAATTCTTCCGAGTCTTTGAGAACCATAAGTACTCAGTAATCGATCCATCGATCGAGCAGGCAGAGCTCACTCGTGAGGTAATCGCCGAGGATGGCGAGGCATTTATCTTGCACCCAGGCGAATTCGTGCTCGCAAGCACCTACGAAATCATCACCCTTCCAGACGATATTGCAGGTCGCCTTGAAGGAAAGTCATCACTGGGGCGCCTTGGCCTACTGACACACTCAACAGCAGGATTCATCGATCCAGGATTCTCAGGTCACATCACTCTTGAGCTTTCAAATGTAGCGAACTTGCCGGTGAAGTTATTCCCAGGCATGAAAATCGGTCAGCTCTGCCTGATTAAACTCTCATCACCTGCTGAGCACCCATACGGTTCAGCAATCTACGCATCACGTTACCAAGGACAGCGCGGGCCTACCCCGAGCCGCTCCTTTATGAATTTCCACCAGAGCAAGATCAAGTAGTTCCCAGATAGCCCTCTTATCTGGGAATATACCTCGGAATAGATAGGTTAAATCAATTATGGAATTCATCATTATCGGCGCAATCGTTCTTCTCGTCATCTTTGCCATCGCCCAATACAACCGCCTTGTGCGCCTGAACATCACTGTCGATGAAGCATTCGCACAGATTGAAGTGCAACTCAAGCGCCGCGCAGATTTGATTCCTAACTTAGTTGAGACCGTTAAAGGTTATGCAAAGCATGAGCAGAGCACATTTGATGCAGTAGTAACAGCGCGAGCCAAAGCGACAAGTGCAACAACTGTTGCAGATGTTGCAGCAGCTGATGGAGCTCTTACAAATGCACTAAAGGGCTTGCTTGCAGTTGCTGAGGCTTACCCAGATCTCAAAGCATCTTCAAACTTTCTCTCGCTACAAGAAGAGCTCTCGACAACTGAGAATAAAGTTTCATTCGCACGTCAGTTCTACAACGACACTGTGCGCTCGCTTAACACAGCGGTTAAAACTATTCCTACAAACTTCTTTGCCGGCTTTGCAAAAGTTGACGCACGCGAATTTTATGAGGTTGAAAACCCTGCAGATCGCGACGTTCCTAACGTTAAGTTCTAAAGTAACTTATGGCTGAATATAATTTCAGAGCGCTGCAATCTGCCAATAAAGGTAAGACCTACTTTCTCCTTGCATCAATGGGAGTCCTTACTTGGCTCGTTGCTTACTCTGCCCTGACTTATTTCGGTGCAGGTACAACATCTGCAATCGTTCCGATTGCTGTTGGAATTTCGCTAGTCGGTGTTTGGGGCTCCTATTACGGCTCTGACAAATTAGTTCTCACAATGACCGGTGCAAAACTCATTACCCGCGAAGATGCGCCAGAGCTATTTAATGTCATTGAAGAAGTTGTTATCGCAAGCGGTCTTCCAATGCCGAAGGTGGCAATCGTTGAAGATACTGCTCCAAACGCATTTGCAACAGGGCGAAACCCTGAGCATGCGTTGATTGCATTTACAACCAGAATGCTTGAGGTAATGGATCGCGATGAACTTCAAGGTGTTATCGCCCACGAGTTGTCACACGTTGCTAATCGCGACACATTGGTCTCAGCTGTTGCAGCATCGACTGCAGGTGCGATTGCAATCTTGAGTGATTTCTTAACTCGGATGATGTTCTTTGGTGGACGTCGCGAGCGCGAAAATCAAAATCCACTAGCTCTCGTTGTTTCACTGGTTGTTCTGATGCTGGCTCCAATAGCTGCGATGCTCTTGAAATCAGCAATTTCACGTAAGCGTGAAGCACTTGCTGATGCAACTGCTGTTTCCTTTACGCGCAATCCTGCAGGGCTACGTAAAGCGCTCGAAGTTCTGGCATCAGATACAACTGTTGTGCGTCAGAAATCAAATGCTGTTGCCCATATCTGGATTGAATCACCACTAGATGGCCAAACGGTCTCTAAATTATTTAGTACTCATCCACCGATTCAAGAGCGCATTGCAACGCTTAAGGCGATGGAGTCTTTGGGGCCAACAGCGAATTAACCCTCTTGGATCTACGCTGAATTACAGCGCTGTAACTCCACGCACAGTGTGGATAAAAGGTGTGGATATCCCGATTTTCCCCGGATAAAGATCGCCTATTTAGTAGGAACCCTCACCCGAGCGATAAACGGGCGGTATATCCCACTCCCAAGGCTTCTCGCCGGTATTTCACTTCGGATTTAGCGATAGGATTTAGCTCTGCTGTTGGAGAAAAACCGCCCTACAGCCCATTTAAGGCGATTTGAAGGAGTACCTACTTTGTCTGAGAAGAAGGCTGATAAATCGGTGCAAGGCGGATATGACGCCTCCTCGATCACCGTTCTTGAGGGCCTCGAAGCTGTCCGTAAGCGCCCAGGTATGTATATCGGCTCTACAGGCGAACGCGGCCTGCACCATCTTGTTTATGAAATCGTAGATAACGCAGTTGATGAAGCGCTCGCAGGTTATTGCACCGAGATTAAAGTCAGCTTGATGCCTGATGGCTCGCTACAAGTGATTGATAACGGCCGCGGAATTCCAGTTGATATTCATCCGATTGAGAAGAAGCCCGCTCTTGAAGTTGTACTTACAGTTCTTCACGCAGGTGGAAAATTTGGCGATGGTGGGTATTCAGTATCTGGCGGTCTTCACGGCGTTGGATCTTCAGTTGTAAATGCGCTTTCAACAAAGCTTGCAGCACGTGTTGCTCGCGATGGATTTATCTGGACACAAGATTATCGTTTAGGTGTTCCGCAAGCGCCTGTTGCAAAGGGTGAAGCAACAACAGAGACCGGAACAACAATTCAATTCTGGCCGTCAGAAGATATCTTTGAAACTACAGATTTCTCATTTGAAGTTCTCTCAACACGTTTCCGCGAAATGGCATTTCTTAATCGCGGTTTGATTCTCTCGCTCACAGATTTACGTGCTGGCCATGTTGATGAGAAGGGCGAACAACTCACCGTTCGTTACCAATACCAAGGTGGAATCACCGACTTTGTAAAGCACCTCAATTCAACTCGCGGCGAACTCCATAAATCAGTTATCGCTATTGGAGCTGAAGATAAGAAAGCCCGCCTTTCCCTCGAGGTCTCAATGCAGTGGAATAACGGCTTCTCCGAATCCGTCTATACATTCGCAAATACGATTCATACCCACGAAGGTGGAACCCACGAAGAAGGTTTCCGTACCGCCCTTACATCAGTAGTCAATAAGTTTGCCGAAGAGCAAGGCCTGATTCGCAAGAAGGAAGATCGCCTGACTGGTGATGATGTCCGCGAAGGCCTTACAGCAATCGTCTCAATCAAATTAGGCGAGCCACAATTTGAAGGCCAGACCAAGACAAAGCTTGGAAATACGGAAGCAAAGTCATTTACACAAAAAGTTGTTAATGAACACCTCACGCAATGGTTTGAACAGAATCCTCAAGAGGGTAAAGACATCATTCGTAAATCAATTGATGCAGCATCTGCACGCGTTGCTGCACGTAAGGCACGCGACCTCGCACGTAACCGCAAGGGACTTCTTGAAGGTCGTGGAATGCCAGGAAAGCTTGCAGATTGTCAGTGGACCGATCCTTCAAAGTGTGAGCTCTACATTGTTGAGGGCGACTCTGCGGGCGGTTCAACAAAGGGCGGCCGCGACTCACGAAACCAAGCAGTTCTGCCTATTCGTGGAAAGATTCTTAACGTTGAAAAGGCGCGCATCGATCGCGTCTTGCAGAACAATGAAGTACAAGCACTTATTACTGCACTTGGTACTGGCGTTCACGATGATTTCGATATCGAAAAACTTCGCTATCACAAGATTATCTTGATGGCAGATGCTGATGTCGATGGACAACATATCCGAACACTTTTACTAACGCTTCTATTCCGCTTTATGCGCCCGCTGATTGAGAACGGTTTTGTCTATCTTGCTCAGCCACCACTTTATAAATTGAAGTGGGGCGGCAAAGATCCCGTCGAATACGCATTTAGTGATAGAGAACGCGATGGCATGATCAAGATTGGTCTCGATGCAGGAAAGCGTCTTCCAAAGGAAGATGGAATCCAGCGATTTAAGGGCTTAGGTGAGATGCCTGCTAAAGAGCTTTGGGATACAACGATGGATCCAGAACACCGAGTCTTAATTCAGGTAACTCTTGAAGATGCAGCAGCAGCCGACGATCTCTTCTCCGTACTTATGGGCGAAGATGTTGAAAAGCGTCGCGCATTTATTCAGCGCAACGCTAAGGATGTTAGGTTCTTGGATATCTGATGGCTAAAGATAAGAACACACCAGATGATTTCACTGGCGAGGAAGTCACTTTCGATCGCATTGAGAAAGTTGACCTCCAAGTTGAAATGGCGCGAAGCTATCTCGACTATGCAATGTCAGTCATTGTTGGCCGCGCACTTCCAGATGTTCGCGATGGTTTAAAACCTGTTCACCGCCGCGTTTTATATGCGATGTATGACGCTGGCTATCGCCCAGATAAGGGTTACTACAAATCTTCACGCATCGTCGGTGATGTCATGGGTAATTACCACCCACATGGTGACACCGCGATTTATGACACTGTTGTTCGTTTAGCGCAGTCATGGTCACTTCGTTATCCACTTGTTGATGGAAATGGAAACTTTGGTTCACCTGGAAATGATCCAGCTGCAGCGATGCGTTATACAGAAGCTCGTTTAGCGCCACTTGCAATGGAGATGATGCGCGATATTGATGAAGATACCGTCAACTTCTCTCCCAACTATGACGGCCGTTCACAAGAGCCAGATGTACTTCCATCGCGCTTTCCAAACCTTCTTGTAAATGGTTCTGCAGGTATTGCAGTGGGTATGGCGACAAATATTCCTCCGCATAACCTTCGCGAAATCGGTGAAGCAGTTATTTACTCACTTGAGCATCCAGATATGCCGGCGCCAGATCTTCTCAATCACTTACTGACAATTGTTAAAGGCCCAGATTTCCCAACAAAGGCGCTTATAGTCGGTCGCGGTGGAATCGAAGATGCTTACCGCACAGGTCGTGGCTCGGTCACGATGCGTGCAGTTGTAAATGTTGAAGAGATCAATAAGCGCACATGCTTAGTTGTCACTGAACTTCCGTATCAAGTTAACCCAGATAATTTAGCTCTCAAGATTGCAGAGCTAGTTAAAGATGGAAAGATTAAGGGCATCGCAGATGTTCGCGATGAAGGTAACGAACGTCTTGGTCAACGCCTCGTCATTGTTCTTCAAAGCTCTGCTATCCCTAAGGTCATCCTTAACAATCTTTATAAGCAGACACAACTGCAAGATACCTTTGGCGCAAATATGTTGGCGCTTGTCGACGGTGTACCTCGCACTCTGCGCCTCGATGAATTTATCAAGTACTACATCGAGCACCAGGTAGAAGTTGTTGTCCGTCGCACCAGGTTCCGTCTTGTCGAGAAAGAGAAGCGCGCTCATATCTTGAAGGGTTACCTCAAGGCGCTCGACGCACTTGATGCAGTAATCGCTCTTATCCGCGCATCTAAGACACCTGAAGAGGCACGTACAGGTTTGATGAAGCTACTTGATGTCGATGAGATTCAGGCAAATGCAATTCTCGATATGCAGTTGCGCCGTATTGCAGCGTTGGAACGCCAAAAGATCAATGATGAATATGACGGCTTGATGGCGGACATCATCGAACTTAATGCGATCTTGGCATCAGAGGCTAAGCAACGTGAAATTATCAAGACAGAGCTTACTGATTTGGTCGCAAAGTACGGGGACGAACGTCGTACACAGCTTGTTGCTAGCGAAGGTGATTTCTCTGCAGAAGATTTGATCCCAGATAACGATGTTGTTGTAACGATTACGCGTGGTGGATATTCAAAGCGCACAACTGCCGATCTCTATAAATCTCAGCGTCGCGGAGGCCGCGGAGTAAAGGGCGCAGCGCTGAAGCAAGATGACGTAGTCGACCACTTCTTCGTCGCCTCAACCCACGACTGGCTCTTATTCTTCACAAACCAAGGCCGCGTCTATCGCGCCAAGGTGCACGAGCTTCCAGATGCAGGTCGCGATGCTCGCGGACAGCATGTTGCAAATTTGATGGCATTTAAACCAGACGAGCAAATTGCGCAAGTACTTTCATTTAAGGATTACAACGCAGCACCGTTCCTAGTTCTTGCAACTAGGGGCGGGCTTGTAAAGAAGACTCCACTTACTGAGTACGACTCACCACGCACAGGTGGTCTTATTGCAATCTCACTTAAGCCTGGCGATGAAGTTGTCTCAGCATCCCTTGCCCGTAACGGCGACGAACTTCTTCTCGTCTCCAAGAAAGCGATGTCGCTGCGATTTACAACTGATGATGGATCACTCCGACCTATGGGCCGATCAACATCTGGTGTTATTGGAATGAAGTTCCGCGATGGCGATGAACTTCTCACAATGGCTCGCGTTGATTCGCAATCTTCACAAGGTGCATTTGTCTTTACTGCAACTGATGGTGGTTATGGAAAGAAGACACCTATCGATGAGTATCGCTTACAAGGTCGCGGCGGAATCGGAATTAAAGCTGCAAAGATTGATGAAGATTCTCGCGGAACACTTGTCTCAGCACTCGTTCTTGAAGATGCAGATGAGATCCTTGCAATTACATCTGCTGGAACTGTTATGCGAACCCCAGCTGCAGAGGTGCGCCAAACAGGACGCGACTCCATGGGTGTTCGCCTGGTCAACCTTGATGAAGGTGCGACCCTCTTATCTGTGACCCGCAACAGCGAAGATGAGATTTCTCCGCAAAAGTAGTAGGGTTCACGCCTGTAGTTATGGAGGCCGTTTTGGCTACTTGATGAAATTCAAGTAACCTAGCGCTTCTGCGAAACGCACGAAAGTACGTCTTGCGGGCCCATAGCTCAGCCTGGTTAGAGCGCTTCCCTGATAAGGAAGAGGTCGGTGGTTCAAGTCCACCTGGGCCCACCCGTTCTAATACGGGGACCTAGCTCAATTGGTAGAGCACCGCCTTTGCAAGGCGGGGGTTAGGGGTTCGATTCCCCTGGTCTCCACGTGTCAAATACAGCAACGCTTCATACAACTCTCGGCGATATCGTCATTGAACTCTTTCCTAATCACGCACCAAAGACTGTAGAAAATTTTGTTGGTCTTGCAACAGGTGCAAAGGAGTGGACAGATCCACGCACAGGCAAGAAATCAAATGAGAATCTTTATGACGGAACAATCTTTCACCGCGTCATCAGTGGATTCATGCTTCAAGGTGGAGACCCACTAGGTCAGGGATTCGGCGGACCGGGATATCAATTCGCAGATGAATTCCATGGCGAACTTCAATTCGATCGCCCATACATCCTTGCAATGGCTAACTCAGGCCCTGGTACAAATGGTTCACAGTTCTTTATCACTGTTGCACCAACAACATGGCTCAACCGAAAGCACACAATCTTCGGTGAAGTTAAAGATGCAGCATCACAAGCTGTTGTAGACAAGATTGGTTCAACACCAACAGGTGCGCAAGATAAGCCTGTGACACCTGTTGTAATCAATAGCGTCACTATCGCTTAATTAGCTTCTCTCCATGAAGCAACGTTCTTCCGTTCTCACAATCATCACAATTATTTGTGCTTTCTATTTATATGAACTTTACGATTCAGGGCTAATCGGAACATTTGGGCTCTATGGAATCGAGCTCTTAAAATCAACAAACGAGTGGTATCGACTAGTAACAGTGGCACTTGTCCACGATAACTCGAGCACAATTCCAATTCACCTTGCATTCAATATGCTCGCACTTCACTCACTTGGAACGCCGATTGAAACTTTCCTTGGCCGCTCTAAGTTCCTCATAATCTTCTTCGTATCTCTCATTGGTGGATCCATCGCATCAGCGATGTTCTTGGGCTATAACGGATACTCCATTGGCGCATCGGGTGCTGTATTCGGACTTTTTGGTGCATGGGCTGTTATCAGTAAGAGAATCGGCGCAGAAGTTAAGAGCACCCTTGTAATCATCGGGCTCAACTTTGTGCTCGGCTTCACCATTGGCGGAGTCGATTGGCGCGCACATCTCGGCGGTTTGATTGCCGGTTATGCAGTAACGCGAATAATGCTTAGCGCTTCACGTTTCTAAGTAATACCTGCGCAACATCCAAAACTTCTACATCTGATTGACGTGCCACCATTCCGTCGCCGACCATGATTCTGCAGAATGGACATGCGACAGCAACTTCTGGAACACCGGTATCTATTGCTTCATCGACGCGGTTGAGGTTGATGCGTGTACCAATCTTCTCTTCCATCCACATACGTCCACCTCCGCCACCGCAGCAGAATGAACGCTCTTTGTTACGTGGCATTTCTTCAACATCGCAACCGGATGCTTCAAGAAGTTCGCGAGGTGGTGCATAAATCTGATTGTGACGACCGAGATAACAAGGATCGTGGAAGGTAATCTTCTGGTCGGCCTTATGTGGTGAAGTCTTTAACTTACCTTCCTTCACCAAAGTATTAAGTAATTGTGTGTGGTGGAGCATCTCTAGCTCGTAACCACTTTGTGCGTAATCTTTGCCGATTGTTGTAAAGCAGTGAGGGCAGGTAACGACAACTTTCTTTACGCCGCGGTTACCAAATGTCTCTTTAAAAGTTTCAATATTCTCTTGGGAGAGAATTTGATATAAGAATTCATTTCCTGAACGACGGGCAGGATCTCCCGTGCAGGTCTCGCGCTTTCCAAGTACTGCGAAGTTAACTCCAGCCATGTGCAGTAACTCAGCTACCGCCTTCGTTGTCTTCTTGGCACGTTCTTCATATGCGCCAGCGCATCCAACCCAGAATAAATACTCAACTTCTTCAGGAAGTTCTCCACTGACCACGCGAACAGGGAAGTCGCACTCTGCAATCCAACCTTCGCGATCTTGCTTATTTGCACCCCATGGGTTGCCAGCCTTCTCCAAGTTACGGAAAGTGCCACCGAGCTCTGCAGGAAATTCTGATTCAACAAGTACTTGGAATCGGCGCATATTGACGATGTGATCCACGTGTTCGATATCGACAGGACATTCCTCAACGCATGCACCACATGAGGTACATGACCACAAGACATCGAGGTCGATGGGAGCGCCTTCGCCAACTAAGTTCTCAGTCTCAACGACCTTCGACATCGCGTGATCGCGCATAGCCATAATCAATAACTTTGGAGATAGAGGCTTATCTGTATGCCAAGCTGGACATTGAGATTGGCAGCGGCCGCACTCGGTACAGCTGGTCATATCGAGCAAGCCCTTCCAGGAGATATCTCCGCGAGTGCCAAGGCCGAAGACATCATCTTCTGCAGGATCTTCAAAGTTAACCGGCTTACCTTTTGAGAGCATCTCAGGAAGTGCTCCGAGCGCTGGTTTATCGATATTGCGCTTGTAATAGATATTGAAGAAGGCTAAGAAGCGGTGCCATGCAATTCCCATTGTGAGATTTGAAGCGATTACGATAAACCAAGCCATAGAGATAACAATCTTTAGCGTTGCGACAATAACTATTGCGTTCTCAATTGATTCTTGAGACATAGAACTAAATGCAACGACTGCAGGCCAGGAAATTGCGTAATGCCAATTCCATGATTCTTTCCCAGCAAGGGCGCCTTCAAGACCGCGCAGTGCAATAACGCAGAAGACGATTGCAAGAATTGTCGCCTCAACGTAGTAAGCCTTACCCATTCCAGAACCGCTAAATCGGTTGAGCATTCTGAATCGAGTCACTTGGCGAATTGCAATCAGAGTGACGATTCCAATTCCGGTAAGTGCTGCAATTACTTCGGCAAAGAGTTCATAGAGAACGAAGTGACCAATAATTGGCAGAGCAAAATCTGGCTTGATAACTTGTCCATAAGCTGTAACAAGAGTCCCAAAGAGCGCGCCGAAACCAATCATGACAAACCAATGTGCAATTCCAGAGCCCGTGAACTTAAGCATCTTGGTATGGCCAAGGACTTCCGTGAACATATTCTTCAAGCGTGCAGATTTATTGTTAGAACGTGTTGGATCTGGTTGCTGCTTCTTATAGAGCGAAATCAAAGTGCGGACACGAACAGTTAAGAGGATCAGCGCGACGGCTGTAATGAGGTAGGAAATCCCAGCTAGCGCATAGTTCATAAGCGCAAGGGTAATCGCTACTGGCGATTTAGGAAGCGCACATGCTTAGGCGTCAATTCATCAAGTGAATTAACCCCGAGCAACTTCATATTGCGAACCATTTGAGTTCGCATAATTTCTAGGGCGCGCTCAACGCCATCTTGGCCACCGGCCATAAGACCATAGAGATATGCGCGACCTACATAGGTGTATTGAGCACCCAGTGCAATCGCTGCAAGAACATCGGCACCATGCATGATTCCGGTATCGATATGGATCTCGTAATCCTTCTTAAATTCCTTCTTGATATCGCTTAATAGATGGAGCATTACAGGAGCGCGATCTAGCTGACGTCCGCCGTGGTTTGAGAGCAAGATTGCATCTGCACCAAGCTCTGCCGCTTTCTTGCCATCTTCAAGATTCTGAATTCCCTTAACAGTAAGAGTTCCATCCCATTGTTCGCGAATCCATTTGAGATCTTCCCAGGTCATTGTTGGGTCGAACATGTAATCCAAGAGTTCGCCAACAGTTCCTTCCCAATTCTTCATCGATGCAAATTCAATCGATGGAGTTGTCAGGAAGTTGATCCACCAAGCTGGTCTTGGAAGAGCGTTAATTACAGTTCCGGCAGTTAAACGCGGAGGAACAGTCAAGCCATTTCGGTAATCGCGAATGCGCTGTCCTGCAGCAGGAACATCCACAGTAAGCATTAAATTCTTTACGCCTGCGCACTTTGCTCGTTCAACGAGCGCCATGCTGCCTTCGCGATCTTTCCACATATACAACTGGAACCAGTTGCGACCATTTGGTGCAGCTGCGACAACATCTTCAATCGTGGAAGTTCCAAGAGTTGAGAGGGTAAATGGAATTCCATATTTCTCAGCTGCACGTGCTCCGGCGATTTCGCCTTGAGTCTGCATCATGCGAGTAAATCCAGTGGGCGCAATACCAACAGGCATTGCGAAAGTTTCACCAAGTGATGTGCGAGTTAAATCAGCTGTCGATACATCTTTAAGAATACTTGGGATGAATTCAAGATCGCGGAATGCTTGACGCGCTCTTTCAAGACTTACTTCACTTTCAGCAGAGCCATCGGTGTAATCAAATGGACCTTTTGGAGTTCGTCTCTTTGCGATATCGCGAAGATCCCAGATTGTGTAAGCCTGCTCTAAGCGACGCTTCTTGCGACGCAAAGTTGGCAGCGAGAATTGAAGAAGTGGAGCAAGTTCAGATGGCTTTGGAAATTGACGCTTTACATTCTTGCCCATGAAGATATTGTTTCAGTAAGTTTCTAATTAACGCCACTTGGTAGCGAGAGAGAAACCAACTGCAATAAAGCTAAATCCGATGATCATGTTCCATGCGCCGATACCTGGGATTGGGTAGAGAGTCTGGCTGACGTAGAAGACAACGATCCAGAAGAGGCCGATGAGGAAGTTGGCAATCATTACTGGGGCAAGCCAGCTTGGGCTTTCGAGAAGAGGTGATCCTTCTGCAACGTGGATCTGTTCTTCGTGAGCGTGCTGCTCCTGAACCTTCTTACGCAATTTTGACTTTGGCATGGGGCCAAGGTTACAGCACAATTACCACATGGCTCGAATCCTCGTTATCGATAACTACGACTCATTCGTATTTAACCTCGTGCAATATTTGGCGCAATTGGGTGCGCAATGCACCGTTGTTCGTAACGATGAAGTAACGGCTGATGAAGCTTCGAAATATGACGGGGTTCTAATCTCCCCAGGACCCGGCACCCCTGATAAGGCTGGCGTCAGTATTGAAATGATCAATTACTGCGCCCAGAATTTCATTCCGCTCTTTGGAGTCTGTCTCGGCCATCAAGCAATCGGTGAAGCATTTGGTGCAACAGTTTCACGCGCACCTGAGTTGCTTCATGGAAAGACATCGCAGGTATTCCATAACTCAACGGGTGTTCTCGAAAATCTTCCATCACCATTTACTGCAACGAGGTATCACTCACTCGCTGTTGAGAGAGATACCGTTCCAACAACTTTAGAGATTACTGGTTCAACTGAATCAGGAGTTGTCATGTCGATGCGCCATACATCTCTACCAATTGAGGGTGTGCAATTCCATCCTGAATCTGTTTTAACCGAACATGGCCACCAGATGCTTGCTAACTGGTTGGTGCGTTGTGGAGATCTCGATGCGCCTAAACGTGCAGTTGGACTATCTCCAGTTGTTGGTAAAGCTAAGTAAAAATCTACAGTTACTCATTAATTGTAATGGTGACTGATTTTCCAATTGTTTGAGTAGTTCCTGCTTCAGGAGCCTGTCGGATAACAACACCAATTGGTTGCGCAGCATCTAAATCGTAGAACTCTTTAATGAGGAAGCCAGCCTGAATCAGGAGAGTCTTTGCTTGAATCGCTTCAACACCAATGAGATTTGGAACAATAACTTCTCCACTTGCAATTGTCAGAACCACTGAACTACCAGCTACCGTGACAGAACCAACGGTAGGAGTGACATCCAGAACCGTTCCTTGGGGTTGATCCGAAGGAGCAGCAACTGTTTGCGAAACTAAGAGACCAACTGATGTCAGAGCAGAACGTGCATCAATCAGTGACATGCCAATCAAATTATCTGGAACGATCGCCTCACCAGGGCCATCGGAAACTGTTAAAACCACTGGAGCGCCAAGTTTTATCCGGGTTGTAGCAAGCGGTAATTGGCTTGCTACGCGGTTATTTGGAATCACGCCATCGTGCGCACGTTCTACCGTCACTGCATATTCAGAGAGAAGTGCACGCGCCTTATCTTCGGTGAGACCAACAACGCTTGGAAGTTGAGGCAAGTTATTGTCAGAATTTCCACTGAGTAAGAAGCCAAAAAGTGCAAGAGCAATCGATGCTACAAATGCACCACCATATATAAGTGCAGATTTACGAGTAAAAACTGGAGTAGTTGGAATCTTTGCAACTACTTCTTGGCCGGCGCGAACTCGAGAAATATCATCGAGCATCGCTTGTGCGCTTTGATAGCGATCTTCTGGTTTCTTCGCTAATGCAACTGCTAAAACTTTTTCAACACCTTCTGGTAATTCTGGGTTAATTGTTCGAATTCGAGGAGCGACGTTTGATGCATGTTGGAGAGCAATGGAAACAGGGGTCTCTCCGGTAAATGGAGGCTGACCTGCCAATAGTTCAAAGAGAAGGCAACCAGTTGAGTAGATATCACTTCTGGAATCTGCCGATTCACCGACTGCTTGTTCGGGAGAGAGGTACTGAGCCGTGCCAAGTACGTTCCAAGTGTTTGTTAGTGTCGCACCAAGATCATCCATTGCACGTGCAATACCGAAGTCCATCACCTTCACATCACCACTATCAGTGATCATGACATTGGCAGGCTTGATATCTCGGTGAACAATCTGTCTTGCATGTGAGAATTCAAGTCCAGTCAAAATTCCCTCAGCGATTTCAAGGGCGCGGTTGAGGGGAATCTTCTGCCCGTTATCTCTTAAGGTATAGATCATTTCGCGAAGAGTCTGGCCTGTTACAAGCTCCATGACAATAAATGGGGCTGGTTCTTCTCCCGAATCGTAGACAGCAACAATTGCTGGGTGATTAAGACCAGCAGCAGCTTTTGCCTCTTTCCTAAATCGCGCAACAAATGATGGGTCTTTAGCAAGATCGCTACGAAGAATCTTGATTGCAACTTCGCGTGAGAGGCGCTGATCTGATGCGATGTAGACATCGGCCATTCCGCCCGTGCCGATCATTTCGCCGAGAAGGTAGCGGCCGCCCAGTAGTGAGTTCATCATTGCGCGGCTCCGATCTTTACTAACTCTTCTTCATTTGTTTCAATCAGATCGGCGATAACTACAGTCACGTTATCAGGTGCACCATTTACATATGTAGCATCGATCAGCGCATCAACTACCTTCTGACGTTCCTTGCCCTTGAGAATTGATTTAATCTCCTTCTCGGTAAGGACAGAGCTCAAGCCATCGCTACAAAGAAGGTATCTATCTCCTGCCTTCCCATCGAGAATCAAGAGCGGAGCGCTGGAAATTCCTTCACCCATTAACACTTGGGTTAAGACAGAGCGCTGAGGGTGGGTTGCAATATCTGATTGAGAAATTGCACCTTGATTTAAAAGCTCTTGGATAACAGTGTGATCTTGAGTCAGCTGTTCTAGTGAACTTCCACGCAGACGATAAGCGCGTGAGTCACCAATATGCAGAAGGCAGATTCGTTCGCCACTAATAAAGAGAGATGTGAGCGTTGTTCCCATTCCAGAGAGCTGGGGATTCTCATCTGATTCACTCTTTAACTGTAGATCAATTGAATCAAGTGAATTGCTGAAGATATCTTCAGCTGAATCAGAATCAATCTCGGGATTGCAAATAACGGATGAAATCTCTTCTAACTTTGTGATTGCAATTTTTGATGCAACTTCACCGGCAGCATGACCGCCCATTCCATCTGCAACTGCAATAACTTGTCCTGAAGTAAGGGCGCTATCTTCATTACCTTTTCGTTGTAACCCGACAGCAGAACGAGCCGATGTCGTGAAGAAGAGCTGAGCCATAGGGTAAGAGTAATCTCTTTGCTACCCTCAGTCTCATGCTGATCTACGCGCACAGAGGGGCAAGTGCCGATTTTCCGGAACTCACCCTCGCTGCCTATGAAGGTGCAATCGCACAAGGCGCCGATGGCTTTGAGTGCGACCTTCGAATCACTAAGG
>JBILBB010000073.1:0-5306 GCA_044353955.1 Candidatus Planktophila sp.
AGCTTTCTATATCTCTGCAGCGATGTGTCTGATTACAGCATTTGCTGTATTGCAGATTGCTAAGGATAAAACAGCAGCAGAGTTACGAGGTTATTAAGGTGGAGCGCGATACAACTAATTACTATGAACTCTTTGGTGGCGAAGCATTCTTCTCCGATTTAGTCTCACAGTTCTATGCACACGTTGCCACCAATCCCATTCTGCGCCCAATGTACCCTGAAGCAGATATGAAAGGAGCGGCAAAGCGCCTACAGATGTTCTTAGAACAGTATTGGGGTGGTCCGACTACCTATCAAGAAGAGCGCGGTCACCCACGCCTTCGAATGCGTCATGCAGGATTTCATATCAATCAAGAGGCGAAAGATGCATGGGTTGGATGTATGAAACTTGCAGTCGATGGAAGTAATCTGGATGCCGCCGGTAAAGAGAAATTGTGGCGTTACTTAGAAGGAGCTGCAAATCATCTTGTAAATCAGATGGATTAGTTCTTAGATTTATTTCCAACGAGAAGAATTTCACCATTTCGGATGAACCAGAGAACACCCTTTTTATCTCGAATCTGAGTGATTCTTAAGCCGACCTTCTCTACCTTGCCCTCAACATCTTGAATATGAATCTCATCGCCAACGCCATATTGATCTTCGACCAACATAAAGATCCCAGATAAAACATCGCGCACAATTGTCTGCGCGCCAAGACCAAGTGCAACGCCGATAACACCGGCTGATGCAATTACAGGACCTAGATTGAATCCGAACTCACCGAGAATCATTCCGAGTGCGATGATCCAAACGGCTGCATTAAATGCAGAGGAGAAGACGGTGCCAATTGTGCGAGCTCGCTCTGCTTGTCGCTTCGCTGTTCCTGGGCCAGGCTTTAAATCAGTTGAAGCCAATTTTCCGATGCCACGGTCAATGGCGCGATTGCCGATGACCTGACCAATGAGGGCGACTATGAAGATTACGAGGATGCGAAAAGGGGCGCCGTTAAACCAATCCCAAATTGCCTGCGTACGCTCGTTCATAAGCCTTAAGGGTAGTGAAATCTTTATCAAAACTTCACCGCGAAATACCCCTGAGAGGACCACTTTTGAGGCAATATAACCCAATCAGCGCGAGCCACGCGCTGGAACCGAGGTAGAGATGAACCGCACTTTAGTTCTCAACGCCACCTACGAGCCATTGGGTGTTGTTACAGATCGCCGTGCTCTCATCCTTGTCCTAAATAATCGAGCAACAATGGTCGAGTCTTCCGGAACAGTTCTGCACTTTGCGACCGGACAGTTAGAACTCCCATCAGTTGTGCGCCTCAATAAATTTGTGAAGATTCCTTATCGCCACACAGTTCCACTTTCTCGCCGGGCAATCTTTGCTCGCGATGGTGGTCGTTGTGTTTACTGTGGTGCATCAGCTACTTCTATCGATCATGTAATCCCACGTTCTCGTGGCGGCGGTCACAATTGGGAGAACGTTGTGAGTGCATGTCACAAGTGCAATCACGTTAAGGCGGATAAGCCACTTAAGGAACTTGGCTGGCGTTTACGGACTCTTCCTCGCGAACCAGTAGGTGCTGCTTGGAGAATTTTGGGAAGTGGAAGAACCGAGAGACATTGGCTCCCATATCTCGAACCATTTGGCGCCGCTGCAGCAACTGCATAGACTAGGTACATGATTAGAATTCTTGCGGCAATCAATCAAGAGCCAGGTGCAATGCCAGGTGAAGGCCTCACAGCAGTAGAAACTTTCTCCTACTTTGTTGCAGCGCCAATTGCTCTCTTTCTTGTGATCTCACTTATTACGTGGGCGCTCACTGGCGAAAAGAAGAGCTCGAAAGTCAGCAACTCTTCTTCAATAACCTCAATCGAGTAAGAGCCCTTAGCCTTCTGCCGCTCGCGCCTTAAGAGCCCGAGTCATCGCATCACGTCCTTCTTGGACAGTTCTGCGAAGCGCATGTGAAGCATCTTTACCTGTCACATCTAGCCAGTTCTGAGCCTTCTTCACTGTCTCCTCACTAATGACCCATGAAGGGAAGAGCAGGGTTGCCGTTGTTTCGGCAATCTCAAATCCCTTTGTCTCCCAGACTTTGAGAAGTACATCGAAGTACTGATCAACAAACCCGGCAAGAATCTCGCTATGGAGTGGATCGTTAAATCCACGACACTTATATGAGTGAATAGTGTTCGATAAATCATCAACGGTAACTGAGTTAAAGACGGCGCTCTTTGCAGCTGCGGTGGGAATAGCGGCATATGCCATTGCACCGTACTGCTTACCGTGAGCGGTCTTATCGCTTTCAGTCTCGCGATCAATATCTGCAGGTCCAAAGATTCCGCGCTTTACGCCGCTAATAAAGATTGACCAGCGAAGTTCTGCGTCGATGACCAGGCCGTTTACTGAGCCGTCAAGAATTGATTTAATGCGGGCAAATTGACCTGGCGTTACTGCTGTATTTGCAAAGGACTTAGCAAATTGAAGCTGGTGATCGCTGCCAGGCTTTGCTCCATCAAGCATCGCTTCCACCGCTACTGCTACCTGACCACGAAGGCCTTCGCGAGTTTGATCGGAAGCGTATGCGAAGAGGGCGGTATCAATCTGCATCAAAGTCGCTGCAACAATTGAGATATCTGATTCAGATTTAAGGGCGTTAAGAGCGATTGAAATGTAGGCACTTGCAGAGAGTTCTCCATCTCGGCATGAATCCCAGAGAGAAGCCCAAATAACTCCACGTGCCAAGGACTCGTTAAGAGTGCCTAGGTGGCTCTTCATTGTTTCAATTGAACGGTCATCAAAACGCAATTTCGCATAGGTCTGGTCTTTATCGTTTATCAGAACAAGGTCTGCCAGCTTTTCACCAGCAAGTGCAGTTACCTCGGTAAGGGCTCCCGCAACATCAAGTTCAATGCTCTTGCGACGAGTCAGTGCGCCATCTTTAATATCGAAGAGACCAACATGAAGTCGATGAGGGCGAAGTTCTTTTGAACCGACAGGCATCGTCGGAACCTCTTGAGCGATTGAGAGCTTCTTGTAGGTATCGCCATCGACTTCAATAACCGGACGCAAGGTGTTAACGCCAGCTGTCCGAAGCCACGTTGAGACCCATGGAGTTAAATCACGGCCACTTGCCGCCTCTAGTTCAACGATGAGATCTTTAAGTGTTGTATTTCCGAAGGCATGCTTTGAGAAGTAGAGGCGTAACCCCTTAATGAAGTTATCGCGACCTACGTGAGCAACTAACTGCTGCAGCACAGATGCTCCCTTTGCGTAGGAAATTCCATCAAAGTTAGTTCGCACTGCATCAAGATCTTCCATTTCGGTTGCAATTGGATGGGTAGTCGAGAGCTGATCTACGCGATATGCCCAGTTCTTACGCAGAGAGTTGAATTCAGTCCATGCTTCTGTGTACTTAGTAGATTCGCTGACAGATTGGTAGGAAGCCCATTCAGCAAATGATTCGTTGAGCCACAAGTCATCCCACCACTTCATTGTGACCAGGTCGCCGAACCACATATGCGCCATCTCGTGGTGGATAGTTGTTGCACGGCTTACATAGTTTCGCTCTGTGACCTTTGAGCGGAAAATCAGAACATCTTCATGGAATGTCACGCAGCCGACATTTTCCATTGCACCCCAGTTGTATTCAGCGACAGCAATCTGGTCGTATTTACCAAATGGATAAGCAAGACCGAAAGTCTTCTCGAAGTATGCAAACCCTTGCTTAGTAACTTCGAAGATATTCTCGGCATCAACGTATTTAAAGAAAGATTTGCGGGCATAGATACCCAGTGGAATTGTCTTCTCGCCCTTGTACTCATCGTGCACTGATGTATAGGCACCAGCAACGATTGCAGTGACATATGTAGAAATCACCTGAGATTGCGCGAATTGAGTAAATTTCTTATCGCCATCTAACTCTTTACTAGATTCGATTGAGTAATTTGAGATAACTTCCCAATGCTTTGGAGTAATTGTGCTGATTGTGAAGGTCGCCTTCTGATCTGGCTGGTCAAAGCAGGCATACATACGGCGAGCATCGCCGGTTTCGAACTGTGTATAGAGATAGACCTCGTCATCTGCAGGGTCTACAAATCGGTGCAGACCTTCACCGGAGTTCGAATAAACGCCATCATGCTCAATTTCAAGAATGTTCTCTGCGGCAATAGCAGGAAGATAGATGGTTTCTCCATCAAATTTTGGGTCGAACTCAGCGCCATTTAACTTCGCGCTAATTACTTTAGAACCTACGCAGTCGATGTAGGTAGTTGCGCCCGGCTTGAGTCCAGCAAAAGCGATAGTTGTCTTTACGCGGAAGTTCTCAGCCCCAGTAGTGAGATCAAGATCAATCCGGTAGCTGGAAACCTTGATCAGTCCTGAACGTTCTGCAGCTTCTGCTTGCTTGATATTTGTACCTGGCACGGTTGCTCCCTAGTAGTTCGACAGCCTTATCCAACCATTAAGTGGGCTGTTGAGCACAGGTTAAGATTGTTAGATGGAACAAGATTCGGTTCGCACTTATCGCTTACGCGGATCTCGAATCACCGCCCCTCAGCAGAGCGCCCTCGATAAATACTGGGATATCTATGGGATGCAGTATTCGGAAGATTTCGTTGCTATCTCCCAACTATTTCCCAACTCAAAGAAGGTAATTCTCGAGATTGGCTTTGGCATGGGCGAGGCTACAGCTCTCATCGGAAGAGACTTTCCCGAGACTGGTTTTCTTGCAGTCGAAGTCCATAAACCTGGAATCGGAAAGCTCATGGCTCGGATTGAAGAGCTGGAACTTCGCAATATTCGAATCATCGAAGGTGATGCACACCCAATTCTGAAGACAATGATCCCCGACAACTCAGTTGATGGCATCCACTTATTCTTCCCAGATCCTTGGCCGAAGAAGCGCCATCACAAGAGAAGAATTGTTAATAACGAATTCTTAAAGTTAATTTACCCAAAGATTAAAGATGGCGGCTTTATCCATATTGCAACCGACTGGGTTCCCTATGCAGAACACATCCAGGAAGTCTTTGCGCCAAGCGCTCTATTTACTGGGGGAGTTGTTGAACGCCCGGAGTGGCGCCCGATTACTCGCTTTGAAGGCCAAGGGATTACAAAAGATCATCAAGTAAATGATCTTCGCTACTTTAAAGTCTAGAGATCTCCAGTAACTTCATAGTTACTTACCTTCTGAATTCGGCGGGAATGGCGTTCATCGCCGGGGAATTTAGTTGCTAGAAATAGATCAATGAAATCCTTTACCTCTTGGGCTGTGTGCTGGCGCTGGCCTACAGAAATCACATTTGCATTGTTATGTTC
>JBILBB010000074.1:0-5288 GCA_044353955.1 Candidatus Planktophila sp.
TACTGCGCGGAAGTGCGCTTCGATTCCTGCCTGAGGTGGTTTATTGTAATAAGGAGTAACAACGAGCAAGCCATCTGCTCCGGCATCTTGTGATCGCTTTGCTTGTTCGACTGTATATGAAGTTTCGTTATCGCCAGCACCCGAGAGAACGACAATCTTGTTTCCGACGACGCTCTTTACAACCTTGATGATCTCAAGTTTTTCAGAAGATTTAGTTGTTGGGGCTTCACCGGTTGTTCCGTTAACTGCGATTCCATCATGTCCTGTATCAACAAGATGCTGTGCGAGCTTTGCAACTCCATCCCAATCGATTGCCCCATCTTTATTAAATGGGGTCACCATCGCGGTGATTAATCGACCGAAAGGAGGCTGAATGCTCATCTGTGAATCTTATCGCTTACGGCGCGATACGACCAGATTTTTCAAATGCCGCATACGTTAAAGGCATCAATTTTGCGAATTCCGCTTCCATTTTTTCTGCAACCATCTCGATTTCTCGTTGAGGATAGCTTGGAAAATGCGACCCCTCGCGGGCAGTACGTAGTGATAAGAAATTCATCAAAGCACGGGCATTCATGGATACATACATTGAAGAGTATGTCGCAACAGGCAGAACTACACGTGCAACTTCGCGTGCAACACCTGCTTCAAGCATCTTCTGGTAAGAATCGTATGCGATGAGATATGCATCTTTCATCGCCTTGACTGAGATTTCAAATTGCTCTGGAGTGCCATCTTCAAATGTGTACGCACCAGTCTTACCAACTTGAATCAACTTACGTTCCTTTGATGGAATGTAGAAGACAGGCTTGAGTTCGCGATAGCGACCAGACTCCTCGTTATATGAAGCGATGCGATGGCGCATAAATTCGCGGAAGACAAAGATGGGCGCTGAAACGAAGAATGTCATTGAGGTGTGCTCAAAGGGTGATCCATGACGTTCGCGAGCAAGATAGTTAATGAGTCCTGCAGAACGAGCAGGGTCTTCACCTATCTCATCCATCGACTGTTCGCCGGCAGTTGATACACGTGCAGCCCAAATGACATCTGCATCACTTGCGCTTGCTTTGATGAGTTCTACCGATACATCGTCTCTAAAGATCACTGTTTCAGACATGAGCGCACCTTATCTTTTAACCCCCCTACCCTTTATGGATATCTAGGGCAGAATGTCCGCGTGTCCAGAGTGAACCGCACCACCGCGACCCAGAGTCTGAGCGTCTCCTTCACAGTTGGCCTCTATGGAACTGCATTTGGTGCTGCAAGTATCGCCGCAGGATTCTCACTTCTTCAGACTTGTCTGCTCTCACTGTTGACCTTCTCTGGAGCATCGCAATTCGCAATTGTTGGCGTTATGGGCGCAGGTGGCAGCGCAATCTCTGGAATTGCAACAGCATCTCTCCTTGGCATTCGAAATGGTTTATATGGATTACGAATGGCGCCAATCCTTAAAGTGCGTGGGGTAAAGAGAGTTATTGCAGCTCAAGTAACAATCGATGAATCAACAGGTGTTGCAGTTGGACAAGAGAGCCTCGGCATTGATGCGATGAAAGCAGGCTTCTGGCTTACAGGTTTTGGTGTTTACATCTTCTGGAACTTCTTCACTTTGCTAGGTGCACTCGGTGCACAAGCGATGGGTGATCCATCTTCTTGGGGACTCGATGCTGCAGTTCCCGCTGCATTCCTAGGTCTTGTGTGGCCGCGACTTACCGGAAAGCTTGAAAGAACCTTGGCGGTGGCTTCAATACTTCTTGCGGTCCTTTTATCTCCATTTATCTCTGCAGGTTTGCCGATCATTGCAACGGCGCTTCTTGCAGCTGCCTTTGGCTGGAAGGTGCGCTAGATGAACGCTTTATGGATTGGAGTTATTGGGACCAGCGCTCTCGCATTCCTGCTCAAATATTTAGGACATAGCGTTCCAGAGAAATATTTAACTAATCCTCGAATGCTGCGTATCAATACCTTGATACCAATTGCTCTATTGAGCGCACTTGTTGGCGTGCAGACAATCACTCAAGATGGAAAGTGGGCCATTGATCAACGTCTGGCTGGAGTAAGCGTTGCAGTCGTCGCTTTAGCGCTTAAGGCGCCTTACTTTGTTGTCGTTATCTCTGCTGCAATTACTTCAGCAGTGCTCTACAGGCTTTAAAGCTAATTAGATTTTAAATAATGCCTAAAGCGGTCAGTTTTGCCTTTAAGTCATTATCTGAAGGCTCGGTTAGATGAGTTCCATCTGAGAAGACAATGACCGGAATCGATTGTGCTCCCCCATTGATTTCAACAACCTTTGCAGCTGCTGATTTATCAACTTCAACATCGATGTGATTTACCTGAACATCAAGTTCTTCAAAGAGGCGCTTTGAACGACGGCAATCTCCGCACCAATCGGCGCCATACATTGTGATATCTGCTTGTGCCATTTTTATATCCTCTGACTTACATGAAGTTCTCAAGGCCGAAGGTCAGCCCTGGATGCGTAACAACTTGTCGAACGCCAAGTAATACACCTGGCATAAAGCCAACTCGATCGATTGAATCGTGTCTGATGGAGAGAGTTTCTCCGATTCCACCGAGTAATACTTCTTGATGTGCCACAAGTCCGCGAAGGCGAACAGAGTGCACCGGCACATCTCCTACAGTTGCACCTCGTGCACCTGGTAGCGATGATGTCGTTGCATCAGGCATTGCAGGAAGCTTTGCCTCTTTGCGAGCTGCTGACATGAGCTCTGCGGTGCGAGCTGCCGTACCTGATGGTGCATCGACCTTATTTGGGTGGTGCAGTTCAATAATTTCTGCTGATTCAAAATACTTCGCAGCCTTTGTTGCAAACTCCATCATCAGAACTGCGCCGATTGCAAAGTTTGGTGCAATTAGAACGCCTGATTTAGATGTCGAGAGCAAGCTCTTGATCTTGGCGATACGTGCATCATCAAAGCCTGTAGTGCCGATAACTGCATGAATATTCTTTGAAATGACAAACTCTAGGTTGGCCATCACTGAATCTGGTGTTGTGAAGTCAACAACTACTTGAGCACCCGCAGTTACCAAGGTGTCGAGAGAATCTCCAAGATCTAACGCTGCAACAAGTTCGAGGTCACTGGCATCGGTTACAGCCTTCACTACCTCAGAGCCCATACGGCCACGAGAACCAAGAACTGCGACTTTAATCATTTGGAAAGCACCTTCTCAAATTTCGACTCATTTTTAAATGGACCTACGAGTGCAAGGGTAGGCGTTTTGACCAAGAACTCGCTAGCAATTTCATGTATGTCTTGCGCACTTACTCGAGAAATCGCCTTGAGAATGTCATCAAAGTCCATCACTTGGCCGTACACAATTTCATTCTTGCCGATTCGGCTCATGCGAGAGCCGGTATCTTCTTGGCTTAAGACAAGTGAGCCTCGAACCGCACCTTTAGCGCGTTCGATCTCCTCGTGCGTCATGCCATTATCTGCAACATCTTCCAGCACGCTACGGATGATTTCTACAACCTCAGTAGCTTTAGCTGGATTACATCCTGCATAGAAGCCAAGGACTCCAGAACCTGCAAATTGTTGAGCATAGGCATAGACCGAGTAAGCAAGTCCGCGTTTTTCGCGAATCTCCTGGAATAACCGCGATGACATTCCGCCACCGAGAGCAGCAGAGAGAACGCCCATTGCAAATCTACGATCATCTGCGCGAGCAACGCCTTCCATTCCGTAGAACATATGAGCCTGTTCGCTCTTCTTATAGAGAAGTCCGACAGATTGCTGCTTTGAGTTCTTTACGACTGTATTTGGTCGCAATACCGGCGCTGCCATGACATCGAGGAAGTTATCTCGCGAAAGAGCTCGCTCGACCATCTCAACGACTCGCTTATGTTTGATATTTCCAGCAACTGCTACAACTAAATCCTGTGGCAGATACTTCTTCTTATAGTAATTAAAGACTGTATTGCGAGACATTCCCTTAATGGATTCGACTGTTCCAAGAATTGGGCGCCCGATAGGGGTATCTCCGTAGTAAGTATCGCTAAAGAGATCGTGCACTAAATCGCTGGGATCATCATCGCGCATAGCAATCTCTTCAAGAACAACCTTGCGCTCTGCATCGACATCGAGGGCTGTAACGATGGAAGATGTAATCAGATCGCTAACGACATCGATTGCCATTGGTAAATCTGTATCGATAACCCGGGCGTAGAAGCAGGTGTACTCCTTCGAAGTGAAGGCATTCATCTCGCCGCCAACAGATTCGATAGATGATGAAATCTCGAGCGCTGTTCTACTGGTTGTTCCCTTAAAGAGTAGGTGCTCTAAAAAGTGAGAAGCACCGGCAGTAGCCGATGCTTCATCACGAGAACCTACATTGACCCAAATTCCCACAGCGGCGCTGCGCACTGACGGAACTTCTTCCGTAACAATGCGCAGGCCACTTGAGTGAACTGAGCGCTTTACTGACATTTATTCAGCAGCTGGTGTTGTTCCATCTTCGAGAACAGGAACCAAAGAGAGCTTGCCCTTTGGATCAATCTCGCCGATTTCTACCTGAATCTTGTCGCCAACCTTCATGACATCTTCAAGGTTTTCAATGCGCTTTCCACCATGCATCTTGCGAATCTGAGATACGTGGAGCAAGCCATCTTTACCTGGCATCAATGAGATAAATGCACCGAATGTTGCGAGCTTTACGACTGTACCGAGGTAGCGCTCTCCAACTTCTGGCATCTGTGGGTTAGCAATGGCATTGATCTGTGCGCGAGCTGCTTCAGCTGAAGGTCCATCGGTTGCACCGATGTAGATGGTTCCATCATCTTCAATTGAGATATCTGCGCCAGTTTCATCTTGAATCTGGTTGATGATCTTGCCCTTAGGCCCGATTACTGCACCAATCTGATCGACTGGAATCTTTACAGAGATAATGCGAGGAGCGTATTGGCTCATCTCATCAGGTGTATCGATTGCCTCGTTCATGACATCGAGAATCGCAAGACGCGCTTCCTTTGCCTGGTGAAGTGCGCCAGCAAGAACTGATGCAGGAATTCCATCGAGCTTTGTATCGAGCTGTAGGGCTGTAACGAAATCCTTTGTACCTGCGACCTTAAAGTCCATATCTCCAAATGCATCTTCTGCACCGAGAATATCTGTAAGGGCTACGTACTCAACCTTGCCATCGACATCATCTGAGATAAGACCCATTGCAATACCTGCAACTGGAGCCTTAAGAGGCACACCAGCTTGAAGCATTGAAAGTGTTGATGCACAGACAGAACCCATAGATGTAGATCCATTTGAACCGAGTGCTTC
>JBILBB010000075.1:0-5282 GCA_044353955.1 Candidatus Planktophila sp.
TTATCGAGGCTCGAGGAAAGAGTAAATACTCACTTCCTCGGTAAGAGGTTCCTTGCTTAAGTTTTTTACTTAAGTTTTTATTTGGCTGCTTCTGCTAGATCTTCAGGTGTATCGGGAGTTGCCACCTTCGGTGATCCTGCAAATGTGAACTTGGCATCTGCTTCAACGCCTTCAACATCTACAACGATGATTTCTCCAGCCTTGAGCTCTCCGAAGAGAATTCGCTCTGAGAGTGCATCTTCGATCTCGCGCTGAATAACCCGACGCAGTGGACGTGCACCAAGAAGTGGGTCGTAACCACGTAGGGCAAGGAGATCCTTTGCAGCCTGTGTGAGTTCGATTCCCATATCTTTCGCCTTAAGGCGTTCATCAAGATTTGCAACCATGAGATCTACGATATGAATGATCTGCTCTCTGGTGAGCTGGTGGAAGACGATTACATCATCGATACGGTTGAGGAACTCTGGGCGGAAGTGGTTCTTGAGTTCATCTTGAACCTTGCCCTTCATGCGATCGTAATTTGTTAGATCGTCATCTGCATTCGCAAAACCAAGTCCGAGTGACTTAGAGATATCGCGAGTACCGAGGTTAGTTGTCATGATGATGACTGTGTTCTTAAAGTCAACCGTGCGACCTTGTGAATCTGTAAGTCGACCATCTTCTAGAACCTGAAGAAGTGAGTTAAAGATATCTGGGTGAGCCTTTTCGATCTCATCGAAGAGAACTACAGAGAATGGGCGACGGCGAACCTTTTCGGTGAGCTGTCCGCCTTCGTCGTAGCCAACATACCCTGGAGGTGCGCCAAATAAACGTGAGGCTGTGTGGCGCTCAGAGTATTCAGACATATCGAGTTGGATAAGTGCTGTCTCATCACCAAATAAGAATGATGCAAGTGTGCGTGAAAGTTCTGTCTTACCGACACCTGATGGGCCGGCGAAGATAAACGAACCACCAGGGCGCTTTGGATCCTTAAGACCTGCGCGTGTACGGCGAATTGCTTGTGACAACGCCTTAATCGCTTGATCTTGTCCAATAACACGACGGTGAAGTTCATCTTCCATACGTAGAAGACGTGCTGTCTCTTCCTCAGTTAACTTAAATACTGGAATACCAGTTGAGGCAGAGAGAACCTGAGCGATGAGTTCTTCATCGACTTCAGTGACCTTATCGAGATCTGTTGCCTTCCAATTCTTCTCAGCTTCCTGCTTCTCACCGATAAGAGTCTTCTCCTTATCGCGAAGAGCTGCAGCGCCTTCGAAATCTTGTCCATCGATTGCAGATTCTTTTGCTTTGCGAGCTTCAGCAATCTTGTCGTCGAATTCGCGAAGTTCAGCAGGTGCAGTCATGCGCTTAATACGAAGACGTGAACCAGCCTCATCAATAAGGTCGATCGCCTTATCTGGAAGGAAGCGATCAGAGATGTAGCGATCTGCCATATTTGCAGCGGCAGCAAGTGCACCATCTGTAATTGAAACACGGTGATGTGTCTCGTAGCGATCGCGTAGTCCCTTGAGAATCTCAATGGTGTGAGCAACTGATGGCTCTTTCACCTGGATTGGTTGGAAGCGGCGCTCAAGAGCTGCATCCTTTTCAATATGTTTTCTGTACTCATCATTAGTTGTTGCACCAATTGTCTGGAGCTCACCGCGAGCGAGCATTGGCTTCAGGATGCTTGCAGCATCGATTGCACCTTCTGCTGCTCCTGCGCCGACAAGTGTGTGAATCTCATCGATAAAGATGATGATGTCACCGCGAGTTTTGATCTCCTTAAGAACTTTCTTAAGGCGCTCTTCGAAATCTCCGCGGTAACGAGATCCCGCAACAAGTGCGCCGAGATCGAGTGAGTAGAGCTGCTTATCTTTCAAAGTCTCTGGAACATCGTTCTTAGCGATTGCTTGCGCAAGACCCTCGACAACTGCGGTCTTACCAACGCCTGGCTCGCCAATTAATACTGGGTTGTTTTTTGTTCGACGTGAAAGGATCTGCATCACGCGCTCGATTTCAAGATCGCGACCGATTACAGGATCGAGCTTTCCTTCACGAGCAGCAGCTGTCAGGTTGCGACCGAATTGATCAAGAACTAAAGAGGTTGAAGGTGTTCCTTCTGCAGGTCCGCCTTGTGTAACTGCTTCCTTACCTTGGTAGCCAGAGAGAAGTTGAATTACTTGCTGACGAACGCGATTGAGATCTGCGCCGAGCTTTACAAGAACTTGTGCCGCAACGCCTTCGCCTTCGCGGATTAGTCCAAGAAGAATATGTTCTGTACCGATGTAGTTGTGTCCGAGTTGGAGCGCTTCGCGAAGTGAGAGTTCAAGAACTTTCTTTGCACGCGGTGTAAATGGAATGTGGCCACTTGGAGCTTGCTGTCCTTGGCCAATAATTTCTTCAACTTGTGCGCGAACGGCTTCAAGTGAGATTCCGAGGGATTCAAGACCTTTTGCTGCAACGCCTTCACCTTCATGGATGAGTCCAAGGAGGATGTGCTCTGTACCGATGTAGTTGTGATTGAGCATGCGTGCCTCTTCTTGAGCAAGAACTACTACTCGTCGAGCTCGATCGGTAAAGCGCTCAAACATGGGCTGACTCCTTTATTTCTCACATCTAACTGTTGCTGCGGTAAGCCTATAACCCTGCCAAGGGAAGGCGCGAGGTGGAAAGGTTCTTGTCTCGTAGAACCCTAGATATGGGGTGAATATTCCCCTGTCGGCCCTAGAAATTGGGTGGAGCTAGAGATTAAGGAGCATGCGGGTATTGCCGAGGGTATTTGGCTTCACCGACTCGAGATCCAAGAACTCTGCCACACCGGCATCGTAGGAGCGTAAGAGTTGTTGGTAAACATCTGGATCAACCGGTGTTCCCTGGATCTCTTCAAATCCGTGGCGACCAAAGAACTCTGTCTGAAAAGTAAGGCAGAAAATTCGATTAACTCCGACTTCGCGTGCGCGTTCAATAATCTTCTCAAGAATCTTATGGCCGATGCCCTCTTTCTGACGGCTCTCTTGAACTGCAACGGTACGAACTTCTGCTAAATCTTCCCAGAGAATGTGTAGTGCACCGCAACCAACGATGACGCCATTTTCTTCTGCGACGGTAAATTCTTGAACACCTTCGTAAAGTGTGACAGTTTCCTTTGTAAGCATCTTGCCGGGTGCTGCATACGAATCTACAAGTTGGCGAATTGCTTTTACATCTGAAGTTCTGGCAGGTCTAATAACCAACATCGTTAATCAGATTCCGGCTTAACAAGTGGGAAGAGGATTGTTTCGCGAATTCCGAGTCCGGTGAGGGCCATCAACAAGCGATCAACGCCCATTCCCATTCCGCCCATTGGTGGCGCTCCAAATTCCATTGCACGTAAGAAATCTTCATCTACCTGCATCGCCTCGAGGTCGCCCTTAGCGCCGAGTTGAGCTTGTTCAACAAGTCGTTCGCGTTGAATGATTGGATCAATCAGCTCTGAATATCCTGTTGCTAATTCGAAACCATCGACATAGAGATCCCACTTCTCAACAACTCCAGGTATCTCGCGGTGTGCGCGAACAAGTGGAGATGTATCTACTGGATATCCCATAACAAATGTCGGTTCAATCAATTTATCTTGTGCAACATGTTCGAAGATCTCTTCGGCGAGCTTGCCAGTAACCCACTTTGGGTCAATCTTCATGCCGAGCTTTGTTGCATACTTCTTAAGTTCATCAATTGGAGTCAGCGCAGTTACCTGTTCTCCAACGCCCTCTGAGATTGCGCCATAGAGTGAAATCTCTTTCCATCGCCCGCCGAGATCTGCTTGGCGACCATCATGGTGGGTTACAACGTGCGAACCTGCAACTGCCATCGCAGCGTTTTGAATAAGTGAACGAGTGACATCTGCAATTGAGCGCCAATCTCCATAAGACATATAAGACTCAACCATTGCAAACTCTGGTGAGTGTGATGAATCAGCACCCTCGTTACGGAAGTTGCGGTTGATTTCAAATACGCGTTCAATTCCACCGACGACGCAACGCTTAAGGAATAGTTCAGGTGCAATGCGCATATAGAGTTCCATATCGTATGCATTGCTAAATGTTTTAAATGGGCGCGCTGCTGCTCCACCATGCATAACCTGCAACATCGGGGTCTCTACTTCGATAAAGCTCTGGTCGTTAAAAGTTTCGCGAAGTGAGCGCATTACTGCTGGGCGCATACGCGCTGCCGAGCGAGCTTCTGGTCGCACAATCAAATCCACATATCGCATACGAACGCGAGTCTCTTCAGACATTGGCTTGTGATCATTAGGTAATGGACGAAGTGATTTCGACGCTAATTTCCATGAAGTTGCAAGGATTGAAAGTTCGCCGCGCTTTGATGTAATGATTTCGCCAGTAACAGAGACCATGTCACCTAAATCAATATCTGATTTCCATGCATCGAGCTCTTCTTGCCCAACTTTGTCGAGAGAGAGCATCGCTTGAAGTTCTGTTCCGTCGCCTTCACGCAAAGTTGCAAAGCAGAGTTTGCCTGTATCGCGCTTAAAGATAATCCGACCCGTAAGACTTTCAATATCTCCAGTTGCCACATCGACTTCGAGACCGGTGTACTTCTGGCGCACTTCCTGTAAAGACTTGGTGCGAGGTACAGCTACTGGATATGGCTCGATTCCACGCTCAAGAAGGCTGGCGCGCTTCTCGCGACGAATCCGAAGTTGCTCGGGTAGATCGTCGTCTGCGGTAGTCGGGTTCTCAGAAGTCATAGTGCGCAGAGTCTACCCTCGCTTAGATAGCGGGGGTTATCAGTTAAGAGATGTTCTTCTCATGAATAAGTCGAAGTCCAATGAGTGTCAGATCTGGCTCATGCTCATCAATAGTTTCAGCGACTCCCAGGATGAGTGGGGCTAATCCGCCGGTAGCAATGACCGTTGGTCGCTCTTTATAACTTTCAGCGAGCTCTTCGGTGATTCGCTCAACTAATCCATCAACTTGTCCTGCAAAGCCAAAGATTGTTCCTGATTGCAGAGCTTCGACAGTATTTTTCCCAATTACATTCTTTGGACGAACCAATTCCACTTTACGTAGCTGTGCAGCGCGTGATGCCAGTGCATCGACAGAGATTTCAATTCCTGGCGCAAGTGCTCCCCCAAGAAATTCTCCCTTTGGAGATACAACATCAAGGTTTGTCGAAGTTCCGAAATCAACAACAATCGCAGGACCGCCAAAGAGAGTATGTGCAGCAAGGGTATTGACGATGCGATCGGCGCCAATCTCTTTTGGATTATCTACAAGAAGTTGTACGCCAGTCTTTGT
>JBILBB010000076.1:0-5153 GCA_044353955.1 Candidatus Planktophila sp.
GACAACTGGCTTATCTTTTAAGTGGTCGTACTTTCCGCTCTCGATTTCGCGGACGAAGTCGCGTGATGATTCGACATCGGGCACAACTGCGTTTTTAAATTTACCGATTTTTGCTTCGTAAGCATTGCGGCCATCGAAGAAGACAACTTCGTCGCCACGTTCTTTAACGAGTTCTTCAACTTGTTCTGGGCGAAGGTGTACTCCGCCGCCGATCACGCCATTCTTATCTACCTTGATTTCATCAGGATTTCCAAAGGAGACTAACTCATCTTTAACGACAATGCGAAGTCGTGGGAATTCATCACCGCGACCATCTGACCATTTAAATGTAATCTTCTTAAAGCCTTCATACTTTCGAGTTTCACGCACGTATCGCTTTACATCGGCCATCTCGCCGCCGAGAGTTCCATTAATTCCATGAGGAGAAATAAGGATGCGACCCTTTAGATTATTTCTTTCGCAGAGCTCTTTCTGCCATAAGCGCATCGCCTCGGGATCTGCAATCGGAGTAAATCCGTAGTACAGAATCACCTTATTTAGCTTCGGCGCGTGGCGGTTCATGGTGTGATTCTAACGCCTTGACTCTGAGTAAGAAAATCCCTGCATATACCTATGCATTTTTACCGAGCGTAACTGTGAAAAATACTTTTCCACACCGATCATCTAATTCCCACAACAAGCATCCACTTTGTCAGCCCTTGCATTCAGAATCTCGCCATGACCACAGCGCGACTTCATACAGTTGAAGATCTCTCTCAAATGGTGAGCGATCTATTGATTGCAATTCCAAGCGCTGCGGTTCTTGAAAGTCTCTCTGCAATTGATCCTTACTCACTCCCACCTGCGCTCCGTATTGATTTCCTCGCAGCTCTTGAGAGACAGGATGGTTGGCTCTTTGCGCTAAAGCAGCGAGCGATTACAGCTGTAGCAGGAGCACAGGCATCTGTTGGCGAAGGTCCACTCTTTGGCGTCGATGAGGCAGAGCGTGAAGATGTCTCCACTGCTCTTCGCTTGGCACCATCAACTGCGCAGATGCGAATTGATATAGCTCGAAATTTGGTTAACAACTTACCCAATACCTGTTCCGCACTAGCTCTAGGCGAAATTTCATCTGCGCACGCCACGGTGATTGCTCGAGAGACTGCATCTGCAATTCATGATGGAATGAGCGAATCCGCTATCTTCGATATTGAAACTCGAGCAATTGCATATGCCGAATTCCATACACCTGGACAAGTTGCCAACCATGTTCGAAATTCAGTTGCCAAGTACTCTCCTGAAGAGTTTGAAGAAACAGTTGCTCGTGCCACCTCGATGCGACGCGTAACTTGTTATAACGATGCCGATGGAATCTCAACAGTTGTAGCAATACTTCCTGCAGCTGATGCCCAGATTGTTATGAACTCCATCGAAGCATTTATATTGCGAGCAGATCAGCTCTCGCAATCAGGGGTTAAAGTCTGCGGCTCAAAGGATGGCGATAGCAAGAGCCCTACTGATGGTCAGACACTCGGCAGTGATCAGACACTCACCAAAGATATGCGACGTGCAGATGCGCTCTCTTCCATCTGCGCACAATTTCTCTCTCAACTCGACGATGCTGTAACACCACATCGTCGTCCGCTGACAATCAATGTCACAGTGGATCTACCAACACTCCTCGGTCTTGCCGAGAATCCCGGCCAGTTAGCGGGCTACGGACCAATCCCTGCAGCAGTTGCCCGCGAACTTGCATCAGATGGAAGATGGAAGAGATTCATCACCGAACCTCAGACTGGAAATCTTCTCGACTTCGGTCGTGAGAGTTATGAACCGCCTCAACAGTTAAAAGACTTTCTCATCGCACGTGATCGAACTTGTCGCTTCCCCGGTTGTCGAAGATCGGCGCTTCTCTCAGATTTAGATCATGCAGAAAGTTGGGAGTCCGGGGGTCGAACTTCGGCTGAAAACATAGGCGCGCTCTGCAGAAGGCACCATCGATTAAAGACTCACGATGGTTGGACAGTTGAAAGTTTTGCCGATGGCTCGTGCATGTGGCGTTCACCTTTGGGCAAGGAATTCTTTACCCCTGCTCGATCTGCCAATGAACCTGTCTAATCCGAAGAATTCGCCTGACTCAATCAACCTCTCTGGGTATCTGCGTGCCATTCCCAGCGTCGACGCTCCGAAATCAGCCCGCTCATCAGGCGCTTATTTGGGCTTGCAGGTAGTTGAAAGTTCAACTACATTTGTGGCTATTAACTTCTTGAGAGCAACCAAAGAAACGGTAGGAGACCAAAGTGCCAGCAGTAACGGTTAGCGATGTAACGATTCTTCCACGCATTAGCGATGCGACATCTCTACGAGCTCGAAAGGTAAAGAGCATTACAACTGCGCCTCAAGGTTTTGAAGGTGAAGGTTTCCCAGTACGTCGTGCATTTGCAGGCGTTGATCTATCAGAGCTCGATCCATTTATTCACCTAGATCAAATGGGTGAAGTTGAATATGCACCTGGTGAACCAAAGGGAACTCCTTGGCACCCACATCGCGGTTTTGAAACAGTTACATACATTATTGATGGCATCTTTGACCATAAAGATTCAAATGGTGGTGGAGGAACTATCTCCGACGGCGATACTCAATGGATGACTGCTGGTGGTGGAATTCTTCACATTGAAACTCCGCCAGAGCATTTGGTGATGTCGGGTGGTTTATTCCACGGATTCCAATTATGGGTAAATCTTCCTGCAGCTAAGAAGTGGTCTCCTCCTGCATACCAAGATGTTCGTGCAAATGATGTTGCACTGCTTACTTCAACTGATGGCGGATCACTTGTTCGCATCATCGCTGGTGAACTCGACGGACATGTAGGTCCAGGAACAACACAGACACCAATCACTCTTATTCACGCAACCCTTGCACCAGGTGCTGAACTTCGCCTTCCATGGCGCAAGGATTACAACGCACTCGTGTACACAATGGCAGGTGCAGGTTTTGTTGGAGATGAACAGCGTCCTGTAAATATGGGTCAGCTCACCGTATTCGGTGAAGGCGATTCAATCGTTGTTCGCGCAGCCCAACACCAAGAGTCGCGTTCACCAAACCTTGAACTCTTCATTCTCGGTGGTCAACCAATCAAGGAACCTGTTGCTTGGATGGGGCCTTTTGTAATGAATACAAAGCGCGAAGTTCTTCAAGCATTTGAAGATTTCCAAAAGGGTCTACTTGGTTCAATTCCGGCTATCTACAAGGAAGATGCCAAGAAGCCAGTGCAGCGCACAGATAAGTTATCTGGAGATGTAAAGGCTGCAGATATCCTCGACGTGCACAACGCACCTACTGACTTGCAAGAGGGTTAACAAGACAAAAGATTTAGAGCGCTTTGAGCGCTGAAACAACCTTTGTAAGAGATGCCTTTGCATCACCAAAGAGCAACATTGTCTTTGGATCATAGAGAAGTTCATTCTCGATACCAGCAAATCCTGGGCGCATTGAGCGCTTGAGGAAGATGATGTTCGATGCGTGATTAACTTCCAAAATAGGCATTCCGTAGATTGGGCAACCAGGTGTTGTCTGCGCTGCAGGGTTCACAACATCGTTTGCACCGATAACAATTGCAACATCTGTCTGACCGAAGGTTGGATTTACTTCATCCATCTCAGCTAGTTGATCGTATGGAACATTTGCTTCAGCAAGAAGTACGTTCATATGACCTGGCATACGACCTGCAACTGGGTGAATTCCATAAGCAACATCGATGCCCTTAGAGATCATGAGATCTGCAAGCTCGCGCACTGTGTGTTGAGCCTGAGCTACCGCAAGACCGAAGCCAGGAACAATCACAACGCGACGTGCATAGTTGAGCAAGATTGCAACGTCATCTGCAGAACCTGAACGCACTGGGCGCTCTTCTGCTGAATCCGAGACTGCTTGTGGCTTTGCAGTAAATGCACCGAAGAGAGTTCCAAAGAGTGAACGTCCCATTGCCTCTGCCATCAAGCGAGTCAAGATTGTTCCTGATGCACCGACGAGTGTTCCGGCGATGATGAGAAGTGTTGATGACAATACATATCCACTTGCTGCAACGGTAAGACCGGTAAATGCATTGAGAAGCGAGATAACGATAGGCACATCAGCGCCACCGACAGGAAGCACGAAGAGCACACCGAAGAGCAATGAGAGAAGTGCTAGTACAAGTAGCGGTGTTGTTCCAAGGGCTACGACAACCCATACTGAAACGCCAAGTACAGCAACAAGAGTTCCTGCAATTACAAAGCGACCGCCAGGGAAAACCACTGGGCGAGTAGTCATCAACTCTTGAAGCTTCATAAAAGTGATGATCGAACCGCTGAATGAAACGCAGCCAACTACAACTGTAAAGACTGTGAAGATAACTTCAGCTGTTGTTGCTGTATCGCCGAGATTTAAGTATTCAACGATTGCAACGAGCGCTGCTGCGCCACCACCGACACCGTTAAAGAGTGCAACGAGCTGTGGCATCTGAGTCATCTCGACCTTACGCGCAGCCGGAACACCAATAATCAAACCAAGGAGAATTGCTCCGATAATCCACCAGAAATTATGCAGTGGAAGAGAGTGACCAACTTCTTCACCCTTTGACGGTGTTACATAGAGAAATACTGAGAGCGTTGCAACGGTTGCACCGAATGCTCCGATGAGGTTTCCACGACGCGCAGTCTTTGGATGAGATAGACCCTTTAGGGCCAAGATAAATGCAACGCCTGCCGCTAAACCGACGAGGCTATAGAGAGTGCTATTCATTATTCAGCTCCCCCGTTCTTCTGGTTTGCATCTGTCTTCTTAGGCTTAAACATCTCGAGCATGCGATCGGTAACAACGAAGCCACCGACCATATTGATTGTCGCTAAGACAATTGCTGCAAGTGAGAGTCCGAGTTCAAGGTTGTTCTCGCTGTGATCGGCGACGATAATCGCACCGACAAGGATGACGCCGTGGATTGCATTCGCACCAGACATGAGAGGTGTGTGGAGTGTTGAAGAAACTTTAGAGACAACTTCAAATCCAACGAAGACAGCCAGGACGAAGATCGAAATGATTGCAATTGCATCCATTAGTTGGCACTTCCCTTCTGTGCGTCCTGAGGTGTGTGCTTTGACCCTGCATGGGTAAGTGCTGATTTATCAATGATTTCA
>JBILBB010000077.1:0-5123 GCA_044353955.1 Candidatus Planktophila sp.
TGCATCGATCATGATGGTCTCAAGCCACTGTTCTGGATCGCTATCTTTAATCAGCGCGATAGGGCCGAAGATTCCGGCGGCGTTGACAAGGATCTGTACGGTACCGAACTTGGCGGTGACATCTTTCTGTAACTGAGTTACAAATGCGTTGTTGCTGATATCGCCCGCGATGGATGTGATCTTCGGGTGCGATTCATCTGGGTTAGGTTTGCGCGAGACAGCAATAACAGTGTGGCCGGCATCTGCAAGGGCGAGTGCAATCTCGCGGCCAATTCCGCGTGATGCTCCAGTGACCAGCGCTAATGACATGTTCAGATAATAGCCGTACTAGCCTCGTCTGTTTACTGAGATCTGCAAGGAATTATTTTTCAAGTGGACCAAGGAGATAGCCGGCAAGGATAGAAGTTGGGCTAGCTTGTCCTCGGTGGCGAGCGTTAAAAGATGAAGTGCCATCTGTGCCACAGAGTCCAAGAATCGGTGCAGGTCGACCGGGGTGAGAGTTAATCCATTGGGTTAAGTTGTAAACATTTCCATTGATTGCAGACCAGCAACTAGCGGCGCTGTTGTTCTCTTTTACCTTTGCCATTGTGTAGAGCGCTTCTTGAGTTTTGGTTGGTTCTGGAGCTGGTGTTGGCGCTGCCTGAGTTGCAGTTGGGGATGGAGATGGTTTAGGTGCTGGTCCACGGAGAACTTGACCCTCAACTTCGCGATCTCCAACAGCAATTGTGATTGCAGCTCTGGCTCGAGCTGTTGCAACGAAACTATAGATTCCTGTCTCTGCAGGTGCTGAATATCGGCTGAGATAGAGATAGTTGGTGCGACCGTAAGGTTCATAAAACTTGGTCCGCTCGGTAAATTTCATTATCAATTTCTTACCAGTCGGAGATGTGATAACCAACTGAGGTAACCTCTTAGCGCTCAGCGCGCTCTCGGGTTTCTTATCGACAATCAAATACTGAACTTCGAGTTGATCGCCCTCTTTGAGAGCTGCGCGGAATGCTTGCTTCTGTCCAGATTTTGTAAACGATGCACGAATTGCAAAAGAGACCGTGCCATCGACAAGTAAGGGACCTTGCTCTGCAGTTGTATCTGTTGGAAGAAGAGCCACCGGTTGATGTGCTGAGGCAGGTGAAAGAGATGAGAGAGCAAATGCAGCTGCCATGACGGCGATGAGAGTTCTGCCCATGGAAAAAGGCTACCGAGTGCGCTCAAGACCTGCCCGATGAAATGTCGGTGGGATTCCTTAGAATCTGAATCAGGGGGTAGATATGTTTCGATGGTTTCGACATAGGGCGATGGATGCAGAGCTTGCGCAGATAATCGATCGTCACGAGCAGGTGCGGCGCGATGCCGGCGATATCCGTGCATATCTGTTGTGGGTTCTCGAGCAAGATCGCAATGGCGTTGAGAAATTTAGCGATGAGGCACTTGAACGAGCAGCCGAGTTAATCGAGCAAGTTGGGCCAGGTGCTTTCTACTGGATGACAGATATTGCAACCCAGATGGTTGTATTGGCTGAAGCAACTATGCGCGGATTTCCAACAAATGTCAGTATCGACCTTGGGGCAGGTGCAACTGCAGAAGCAATTGTTGAAAAGGTTGTGCAGCTGCCGTAAATGTATTGACCGCCCCTGCTCGGATTGTTACCGTCGCGCTATGAGCGAAAGTCAGATCTCGGTTCGGAACAAGTACTCCAAAGTTAAGAGTGGTTATAACGGCAAGATACTGACGGTAGATTTAACGAAGTTAAGTTTTGAAGTAAGTGAGCCACATGAACATTATTGGCGCACATTTGGTGGCGGTGGTCTATTAGCTGCAGAGAGATTGCTACGCGAAACGCCTGCCGGTGCTGATCCGCTCGGTCCAGAGAATGCACTTATCTTTGCATCATCAGTAATGGCAGGACAGCCCTATGTCGGACTTGCATCTCTTGCAGTCTGCGCAAAGAGTCCGCTTACAAATGGAATGGGTGAGACCCATGTCGAAGGACCATTTAGTGCATCGTTTAAAGAATCAGGCTTTGATGTCATCGTCATTAAGGGGCGGGCTGCGAAGCCGACGCTTATCTCAATCAAAGAGGGAGCAGTTTCCTTTGTTGATGCAGCAGAGCACTGGGGTAAGAATGTTGATGTCACGGTCGATGCCTTAGAGAAGAGTTTCGGTGCAGGAATCTCAACAGCAGTTATTGGAACAGCCGGCGAGAATCTCGTTCGCTTTGCATCTATTGTTACAAATCGCTCCTTCCAAGCATCGCGCATGGGAATGGGTGCGGTTATGGGTTCTAAAAATCTGAAGGCGGTTGTAATTGCTCCAGGCAAACGACCAGCTGTTGCTGATCCCAAGAAAGCTCAAGAGCTCACAGATTTATATACATCTCGAATTCCTACTAATCCACTTTCAGATTGGCAATTCCAACCACCAGGTTTCGCTGCGTGGGTTCATACACATGGCCTTGATGCAGCGCTCTGCACAAAGAATTTCAGAGAGAGCGCTTTTCCAGGAGTAGAGAATTTCACCCCTGAGGAATTTATGTCGAGATTTAAGGGAAATGCATCGTGCCCAGGATGTCCTAATGATTGTTTCAAATTATTTACACCTGAATCTCTCTCAAGTAATCCGGGTGCCAGTAAGGCAAGTGCGATGCATCAGGAAATCACTGCATCAATGGGTGCCAATATTGGCAATGCAGATTTAGATTTCCTCTTCGAATCGAATATTTTATGTAATACCTTGGGGCTCGATCCCACTTCACTTGGTTATGTCATCTCCATGGCTATTGAATGTCTGGAAAATGGAATTCAGATTCAATCCCTGGCTCCGACTCTGACCTGGGGAGATACTGCAGGTATCCGCCAACTCATTCTCGATATCGCAGCTAGATCCGGCGCAGGTGACCTACTGGCTGAAGGTGTGAAGAGAACCAGTGAAGAGCTGGGTGCGAAGAGTTCTCACTATGCGATGCACATCAAGGGTCTTGAGATGTGCGTTGCAGAGCCACGTACGCAAACAAACTTGGCACTCGGATATGCAACTGCTCCCATCGGTCCGCGCTACAACATCTGCGAACACGATTGGGATTACGACATAGAGCTGGGCTGGCCTCACACAATGCAAGGTTCTAATACCTTGGTCATTCTGGAGCGTATCCCCATGGATTACTTAGGACCAAAGAAGGTAAGAAACTTTAAAGCTCTCTCGGATATCTGGTCAGCTACAGATGCCTTGTGTGTCTGTATTTTCGCCGCTCCCCCAACTCGCTCAATGACGTTAGAGGAGATGGGCTCAATGCTCGGTGCAATCACCGGATGGGAATCTTCAAGTTATGAAGTGATGGCCTATGGTCAGCGCCGAATTAACTTAACGAAGATTTATAACATTCGAGAAGGCATCACTGCAGATCAAGATACCTTGCCTGAAAGATTCTTTACCGATCCAATCACCGTTGGCAGATGGAGTAATTACTTCATCGATAAGCGTAAATTCCAAGAGATGATTCAGACCTACTACGCGATGATGGGTTGGGATGAAGCTGGAAAGCCTCGTTACTCAACTCTGCTCACAAATCGACTTGAGTGGGTAATTGATGAGGGTTACTTAGAGAAGATTAAGTAGGACTACATCTCTATATATGTCGGTGGCGTCTTTGAGAAACGAGTAATGCCTGTATCACTTACCTGATAACCAGTCTCGACTCTAAAGCCACCCCACTCGGCCATAAATAGCGGAACATCTATTGAGAGAAATGAATTATTGGGCACGACGAAGTCAGAGACAGAGGTAAGAATCGGCGGCTCGAACTCTGAAGTTCCAATGCTATGGATTCCAGAGTAGACACAGAGATCGATGAGGCCAGCTTTACGTAAGACGTCTAGACCTGCGCCAGATATATCAGCGCCAACTGCTCCAACCTTTAATTGTGCCTCCGATGCATTAGATGCATCAATTGCAGCATCAATTGCAAATCTAACTTCTTTCGGCGCAGGACCCATAGATACCGGGCGCGCTATCACTCCGTGATAACCCTCGTAGCGAGGTGCCACAGTTAGAAGCGCGAGATCTCCACCTTTGAGAGTATTCATTGTGGTGCGGGTCAGAATTGGAAATGTGTTCTTCTTGCCAAATCCAACGATTGTGTCGATGCCACTTCCTTCAGATCCCATCTTGCGCATTGTGTATTCAATCTCAGCGGCAACCTCGCGCTCTGAGACTCCAATCTCTAGCGCGTTAATTCCAGCCATCAGACCTGCTTCAGCGATTTCAAATCCATAGCCCAGAACCGAAATCTCTGCCTCACTCTTTGATGCACGTAGATATCGGTAATCAATCTCAAAGTTATTCATCGCCACTTGAGTGAATGAGAAAGAGGTAATGAGTTCAACTAGCCAATGCGGAAATGCGCTCTCGCCAACAAAGCCAATACGAGCACTTGAGGTGCCCGCTTCTTGAAGAAGTATGTCTAGAAAAGATTTAAAACTAATCGGTTTTGTGTAGGGATACTCTTCTTCAGGCATATTGAATTCATTGACAACATGAATCGAGCCAATCTTGGCGGTGTTCTCGTAGAAGGTTTCACTCTCGGCACCAGTTGCCGAATGGATATCGCCACTGCGTGGAACAACTGTGAGAATCGGTTCAAAGTGCGCCGCATAATTGGTAAGCCATCGCGTGTGATTAGCACCGAATACCGCACGATCATCTCCGTAGAAGAAGAGAAGATCTATTGAATGCGCCTGCATCAACTTCTGAATACTTGCTTTACGAAGTTGGAATTCACTAGCCGGTATTACAGGAAACTTACTCATGGTGCATTATTACCCGGAAGCTCGGGCAAGCTCAATAGCTGCTCTCAGCGAGAAGTTTTGCGGGCCTGGCGCCAGTGATAAAGATAGACAGGAGTTGCAATCGCCATAGTCGAGAAAGTTGTAAAGATGTTCTTCAAAGCCTGGCGCTGCGAATTATCTTCCTGCTGCTGCAAGAGGGCAGGATCAGGTGCGTTTTCAATCTTGGCATATGGGTCAACATAAGCAGGATCAGGGAAGGCAAAATTTACGATTGCATTAAGGAGTGCAACGGTCGAGAAAAGCACAACGAGAAGAGTTACAAGACAGACGGCGTAGAGATAG